>VGKM01000107.1 GCA_016867005.1 Candidatus Omnitrophota bacterium
AACTCAGGTTGCAACGGTAGGTTAATTCAAAAATCAAAAAAATAGGATGCCTGACAGAAAAATACCTACTGGCGCAAATTTTTCCTGCACTATTGATTGAAGATAAAATGCTCATCTTTCTTTCATATATTTTTTTAAGAATTGCTTCCCTATCTGTCCCTGCGGCTTAGAAGCAATCCCAAAGCTGAACGGCCGTACCTCTTTAGCTCATGCCATGACCTGATCCCGGCTATCAAGCCTAATAAATAACGCGGCCTGAAATAAAACTTTAAATATGCATACTTTGTTGATTTCTGTATTATCCTGTCGGACAGATACATCCACGGGGTCGGAAGGCGTTTCTCCATAACACATCCGCTGATATATTCTTTCCAGTAATCATACCCCAGAGCATCATTGGCCTGTTTGCTCAACTCTGTTCCGGGCTTGGCCATAGTTCTGTGGAATTGCGCATAATCCAGACCTATTTCCCGTGAGTATCTGATTGTCTGATTTAAGGTTTCCGTTGTTTCACCCGGCACTCCCAGCATAAAAAACCCGAGGGACTTTATATTGGCTTTCTTGGTCAGGTCCACAGCTCGCTTTGCCTGATTAACGATAATCCCTTTTTGCATTTTTCTTAAGTTGTCATCCACCCCGCTTTCAATGCCGTAAAGAATTCTTTTGCATCCTGCCTTAGACATGATATTCAGCAACTCCTGGTCAACCTGGTCCACGCGTGTCCGGCAAGCCCAATGTATATCAATTCCTTTTTTGATTATGCCTTCACAAATTTTAAACACACGCTCCCTTTTCATTGTAAAAGACGGATCAAAGATATCCATTTCTCTGATGCCGAATTTTAAGTAGCACTCTTCCATCTCGGCGACCACCATCTCTTCGGGCCGAAAACTTACGGGGATGCCGTGTATATGACAAAAGGTGCATTTGCTATCACACCCCTTGCTGGTTATCATAATGGTATAATTTTTCCTCTTTGACATTATGGCATGATACCTATGATTCGGTAGCAAGTGCCTTGCGGGAAACGGCAACTTACTAAAATCCTCTTTAAATGTCGCAGGATTTACAATCACAACTTTACCGTCGCAGCGCCAGGCTACTCCGGATATACCACCTAGGTTTTGAGATTTCTTAATTCTATCTACAAGTAACGGCAGGGATTCCGTAGCCGGCCCGATTATAAGATAATCAAATTCCGGATACCTCATTATTGTTTCCGGGTACATATTGCAAAGGACATTACCGGCGAGCACCGGCAAGCCGGTTTCTTTTTTCAAAAAACGTACCCAGGGCAAGGCATCAAAGAATCCATATGCTGTAAGCAGAAAACCGAGCATATCCGGCTTAAACTGGCGCAAGCGCGAAAGGACATCGCTTAATTTAAGCTTCTCGGCGTTTGCATCAATAATAATAGACTTATTGCCGGCCTGCTCATTAATGGCTGCGGCATATGCCAGTCCCAGCGGCGGGAAAACCCCAAATTCCCTGCTTACAATATCAATATCTTCTTCAAAATACTTGTGGGTTTGCGGCGGATAAATAAAAGCTATTTTCATATTATTTTTTATTCTTTGCCTTCCATAATAAAACTTCGGGAATATATTTAAGATAACGCACATAATACCTTCTTCTGGGGATATCAAGCCTATCTCTGGCAAAAATTGTATAAAAATAAGCTATAACTGCCGGGTTGATTGCAGGCAGCATTTTATAAAATCTTGTTCCTAGCATCCATCTAAATAAAGCCGGGGGCAAAAGATGGTAGAGCTCCAAAAATAAGCAAAATTTCTTGATGTTCCGGTCGGACGGCTTATTATAATACAGCGTATTGGCTGTCTGAGCGGGCCGAGCGGCTAATTTCCGAACCTCTTCTTCAGTTAAAACCCCTTTTTTTCTGGCGATATCAACGATATCTGTTCCCGGAAAATATATCAACCAAAAAACACAGATACGGTGAGCCCTGTGATTGCTATAAAAATCGGCAATTTCAGAAAAATCCTTGTCTGTCTGTCCAGGGTAGCCTACGATATTATCGGCTACTACCCTAATATTATTTTTCCTGCAAAGCCGTATCGCGCCAATAATCTTTTCATTTGGTTCCTGCCGATGGAATATCTCCCGGCGCACCTGTTCGTTTACGCTTTGCACTCCTAAACACAACTGATAACAGGATGCGTCTTTTAAATAACTGATTACTTCCTCATCTATGGTAGAAGGCGAACCAAAACAATACAACGGGATATTGATCTCCTTCCTGTATTGTTTAGAAAAATCCCTGAGCCATTCTTTATCATAAGTAAAAAGATCGTCATTTATCCTGAGCAATTTAAAATTGTATTTCTTTTTTGCCTCCGCCAGCTCCTTTAACACATTCCCAACGCTCCTTAATCTGATTTTTCTGCTTTCGGGATAAAGCTTCTGCCATACTGTATTATGGCAATAAGAACAGCTATTGATACATCCCCTTCTTGTAATTATGGTATATCCTCTCCGATAACGGGGAATCTCCCTGTAATATAATTCTTTATCCGGGAAAGGAAGGGAATCCAGATTATCTATATAAGGCCTTAGGGGATTCTTTATAAGCTGGTTTTCTTTCCTAAAATAGATATTTTTTATTGCATAATCAATTTTACCGCCCCGTAAAGAATTTGCTAACTCAAGAAACGCTAATTCTCCTTCGCCGATGACTACCGAATCAACGCATGACTGTTTCATGACTTCTTCAGGGACAGAGCTGGGGTGGATCCCGCCAAAACTGATGTGAGTTGATAAAATAGACTTTATCTTTTTTGCCAGATTCAATGCCCATGGGTAGTCTGAATTGACAACGGAAAAACCGATAAGCTCGGGAGCAAAATCCCTGATTTTTTTTAATAATATTTCCTCATAACTGAAAATCCTGTTTAGGGGCTTAATTTTTATGAACTGATCGTTAAAGAGCCTGGGGTCAAAGGCGAGCTTTGTATCAAAACCGTGGCTTTTCAAAACAGCCGATAAATATTCAATCCCGATATTCTCAAAGCCAGGATAAACAAACATTACTCTCATACGATTACACCCTTATATTTTCTAGAAATGCCGCATTATGTCTTTTATGGCGCTTATTTTCAATGAATAACCTAAATTAAGCTCCAGCGTGCTGGTACACAAACATTCTTTGCAAGTCAAAGACTGAATTTTTGACATTGCATCTCTAAATTCTTCTGTGCAGGTGAACATCTCACTCATTCTTTTTGAACAGGGATACAGGCTGCCATCTGGAGCAATGCGAACATAAATCAGTCCGGCGCAACATTTAAAACCGCTAATTTTACCTTGCCCAATTAGATATCGCAACCCCGCAAGCGAATTAATGATCCGGCTGCCTTTTTTGCTTTTCTTTATTCTTATCAACTTTTGTATTGCTTGGGTATATTCCGGGTTTTTGCAAAGCAGCAAACTGATATCCCTGTTACGGGAAAGTAAAGTACTTACCGGCTGGAACTTAACCGGTACGCCGTAGCTGTCGGCCGTATTTAATATAAAATCTATGTATTTCAGGTTATAATCCGATAAGGTAGTATTAATCGCTATTTTTAATCCATTCTTTTTCGCTAAGCCGATAGTATCCAGGGCTGCCTTATAAGAACCCTTCTGGCGCAGGCAGTCATTTATCTCTTCCGGCCCGTCGAGGCTTATCTTGATTAAACGCGCATCTCTTAGCTTAAAAATTTTTTCCTTGAACAAGAGACCGTTTGTAAGCACGCTGGTAAAAATACTCTTCTCTTTGCATCTTTGCAAGATTATATCGATATCTTCTCTTAATAACGGTTCCCCTCCGCCGAAGTGAATCCTCCTGGCTCCTTGTTGCGCCAGGTCATCAACTAACGATAGCGCCCGGTCAGTGCTTAATTCAAAACTGTTTTGTTTGGCTAAACCGCAATACTTACAGTCGCAATTACATTTGTAGGTCAGATCCCACCCGATTAATAACGGCGTTTTTATTCCAAAAAACTTTGCTTTTAAAAAAGCGCCAAGGTAAGAGAAAAAATTCCTAGCCTCCATATCCACCTCTGGCTAACATAGCCAAATTATTCAAAATAACATCCGGCTCCAATCTGAACAAAAGATTCGCCTCTACCCGTTGGGCACACCAGCATTGGGTACAACTTAATTGCGGTAAGGCATAAAATGC
>VGKM01000108.1 GCA_016867005.1 Candidatus Omnitrophota bacterium
GCGGATGTCTTTTAATCAACTTCTCGCCCAACATCTGCGCATCTGCCGTCTTTTTCATCGGCCCGGAGTCCGGATACCCGGGATTCCCCACATGGAATAACCTAATGCCGTCTTTCTCCAAAATATGGAAAAGTGTTTCAAAACTATAAGTGCCCAGGCCATTACCTCTATACTGTTTCTCTGTATATACACCTTCATCCCAGGCAACGTTCTCGCTTTTACTGACGCCAAAACCCAACATTGCAACCGGTTTTCCTCTAAAAAATACAATTAATGCATCGCGATACTCATCGCCCCATCTTCTTTTGCGCCAAATTCCATTAAATTTCCTGATTACGGATTTATCGCTTGGAGATAGTAGAAAATGGAAGGCCTTATGAAAATTCCTGATCAGAGCACAAACAGCTAGTTTTTCTCTTCCTGATAATTGGCTGTAGAATACAGAATTATAAATATACCCGGGCTTTACGCGAACAGTATATATGGTCCCCCAAATGGCGCCTTCTGGGCCTTTAACTACTGCGTAATCAAATTCTTGTTTTAGGCGGTTAAACGGCTGTTGGGGCGAATCGCGGAAAACTATAAACTTCTGCCCGGGCTTTAAATTATTTAAAATTATTTCCTCAACTAAAGCGGCATTATTACTGCCCAAAGAATAATAATATATAAAATCGTAGCCGGTTAATTTATCTGCTTGCTCAGAAAAATCCCCTTTATTGAATTCTACTTTTAAATTTAGCTTGCCTGAAACCCAGTTTCCGTAGAGTTTTGCTTCAGGAGCTAATTTTTCATCCAACTCTGCGCCGCTTACTTGAGCGCCAAAAATATACGCTGCCTCTACCCCAAACCTTCCATTACCGCATCCCAAATCAAATATTCTTGCCCCTGCTTTTACCCCAGCCAAACCTAAGAGCGCTAACGCCTCCGGAGTCGATTTATGCCATATACCATAAGGGGTCTTACGGGGAGAATAAATATCAATTCCTGCATCTTGTGTTTGTCCTTTCTTCCAGAGAACATACCGGCCTTCCCACTGCCTTAGCTCTTCTAACTTTTGTAAAATACTGTCTATTACTTTTCCGGCTTGTAATTTTACAGTTTGGCAGTTATGTGGAACCGGCATCAGGCCATGATGGAACACTTTAAAACCTCCGCCTCGCAACCCATACTTCTGCCCCAGCCCCAACTGCCAGTTGTAAAACCACTCCGGCGTGCCGCGTTCCAACGGAAGCATTTGCTTGTAGTGCACGTCGCGGCTTAAACTAATATTACCGGACACCTGAGAACCTAAACCTCTCACTACTGCACCTACAACATTGGCTGCCGGTAAAACCAAATCTCTAAACATGTGGGTATCGTTTGCCAATTTATAAAGATAACTGCCTTCTTTATAATCAATCCTCTGCAACTTCAAGCCATGCTTTTTCCATACAGCATATTCAATATTGCTTCCGGAACCAAACCCCGCAATAAGATAGCCGCCATCTTTTAATGTCCTGCCTAAGTTCAGTATCAATTCCAACCTGCTCTCAAGGCTAAGATACTGAAATAAGTTAAAACATCTCACCAGGTCATAAGTATTTTCCTTAAGCGACCGGTCGAATACATCAACTTCCTTTAATGATAATTGTTCGGGGTTATCCTTTGCGTAAACTTCAACTTCAGGTGATGTACGTGTAAAACCGACATACTTTCCATCCTTAAACAAACGCGCTAATTCTTGCTTTATTCCGGAGGGCAGGCCTTTCAAATCATTATCGCGGAAAACCTGCTTTTGATAGAATACTGTATAAATTCCCCCTCTTGAATCAAGCAAAGCTTCAAAATCCGGTCTTTTTATAAACCTTAAAGAAATCATTAAATCCGCTGAAACTACATGGGCCTTGTATTTTGCATCCTGAAGTTTTTTGATTAAATCCAAACTTGTTATTCCTGCGCTTGCTGCCATGTCCGCAATAGTAAGGAATTTTCCTTTTTTACCGATATATTTTTTCATTATAATTTCATCAAGTTGCTTCAGGCGTTCGGAACTGGTAGTAACTATCTGGCCCATAAAGTTCAGCTGTATTAACTCAAGCGCCCTTCCGATTTCATACTTAATATGTTTATCTTCGGTGGCATGCCACATAGCTTTTAAATGGGGCACGAACATGAATCTATGCCAGTTTCCAACATCCAGCTTCTTTTGATCTTTGCCTTCAAATGTTACCGACAAATCCGACAACGTGCTTTTCCCGGATAAACGCCGGCTGGTATTATCCTTATATATTTTCTCGAAGATAATTGTGCCGTTTGCCTTCAAAACAACGGCCTCAATAATTTCTCCGAAATCAATAATGGATTTCATTCCATCTGCACAATAAATTAGCTGTTGCCCGTATTTGTTATTTTCAGCAGCGGTTTCCGGAACATCGCTACCTGATTCTTCCAGATTCAATACTACCTGGATATCTCTTATTAAATCGTATATTTCTCTTAACGCACCCTTATCCCCGATAAGCTCAACCTTATAGCTGATTGGAATGGACCTATCTGTTGAAATTATATTAAACCCTTGCTCAATACTGTTAAGCTTATCGTCAATAGAACTAATCTTATAAGGGCTCACTTCTTCTCCGTCAACCATCTCATCTATTAAATCAATTACACCCGTAATATCGGAAAATAATATGTTATATGGCTCCATGCTCTCGACTTCAAAATCATCATCCATTTTAAAAGCCGACTTAAAAATCTCGATCATTCGGACATACCATTCATTAAGGGCAAGGCCATAGCAGCTTAATTCTTTCTCTAGAGAGATTTTTTCTCTGGAAGCAGGCTGCGCCGCTACCTTTTTTGCCTCAGCAAAAAGCCTGTCTATAGCGTATTCTTTATTCGTGTTCCATGCTGCTTCAAGAATTTGCTTTTCCTCTTCGGTCAAATTATGTCCGGTTAAAGAATTAACGACCCTATCATAATACCTGTTGTCGATTTCTACTGCTCTAATCAAATGTTTTTTTGCATTTATACAGTCATTGAGCCTGGACATAAGCAATTTCCCTAATTCAAAATGTGCCCCTGCAAAACCAGGGTTAAATTCAATTTCTTTAGCGAAACATTGCCTGGCTTTTTCCCATAAACAGCACTTCTGATTATCATCAATATAAATCAGGCCTAAAGTATAATGCGCCCTCCTGAATTTTGGATTAACCTCAATTGCATGGAGGCAAAGTTCTTCGGCCTCAATTAAATGGCTGGCCGAATAAAAGCCCATTTGCCTTAACACTTCTGCCAAATTAATGCATGCTAAGGCACTGTTTGGCTTAAGGCCAATTAATTTCCTATAGCATTCTGCTGCTTTCTTAAGATTTCGTTTTTGTTCATAAGCTAAGGCGCAGCTGAATAAATCCTTAAAAACTAAACCGATCTCTCTTCTGCCTGATTCTTCACTGTGATAAAATAACTTGATACCTGCGCCAGGCAAGCCATACCTCTCCCCCAACCCCAGTTGCCAGTTATACATTGCCTCTGGTGACCCGGATTCCGGAGGCAACATTTGCTTGTAGTGCACATCACGGCTTAAATTTACGTTATCGCGCGCCTGACTGCCTAGGCCGCCAACAACCGCGCCCATAGCAACCGGATTATTTTCCCTGGCTAACCCTATAAAATACTCCCGGAATTCCTGCGGGGATTTATCTTTCACGTCTTTATAGCGAAATTTATGCGGCATGCCATTAAGCCCTAAAAGGCGCAATAAACAATTGGACATATTCATGAATAAAGAAATGTTACCTCTTATGAAAATAAAATAAGGATTTGGACGGCTGTTTAAAAATAAATTCGCGATGAGCTCTATTGATTTTTTCTGTGATTGGCCGTCAACAGAAAATCCCTGCGCAAAGAATTCCTTAAGCTCCCGGAATATATACCCCAGCCGCCTTTCAGCCTCGTCTTCATAATCCTCAAATTTCCCTGCGATGCTTCTGACGGCATCCGCCATATCTTCAACATAGCCGGTTGCAGAGCAGGTATCAAGCCCCAATT
>VGKM01000109.1 GCA_016867005.1 Candidatus Omnitrophota bacterium
GCCGACCTCAGCCATTGTGGGGATGGGATTGACTGATTCCGTGGCGCTTATTACCGACGGAAGGTTCTCAGGCGGCACCAAAGGCCCATGCATAGGCCATATTTCTCCCGAGGCAAAAGCAGGCGGGCCCATTGCTATCTTAAAAGACGGCGATGTGATCACTATTGATATCCCTAACAGAAAAATTGATGTAAAATTGACTAAACAGGAAATAGAAAGAAGATTAAAGACATGGAGCCCTATCCCGCCGAAGATTAAAACAGGTTATCTATCCAGGTATTCAAGGCTTGTGACTTCGGCAGATAAGGGAGCGGTATTAAAATGAAGATGACAGGCGCGCAAATATTAATCGAATGTTTAAAACGCGAAGGCGTGGAAGTGATGTTCGGCTATCCCGGCGGACAGGTCCTGCCTTTGTTCGATAAGATCTATGATACTGACATCAAGTTTATCCTGGTGCGCCATGAGCAGGGAGCGGCGCATGCAGCTGACGGATATGCACGCGCAACCGGAAAGCCGGGGGTATGCATTGCTACCAGCGGCCCGGGCGCGACCAATCTAGTCACAGGGATCGCAAATGCTTTTATGGATTCAATACCTATGGTTGCAATTACCGGCCAGGTAAAATCATATTTAATAGGCAATGATGCTTTTCAGGAAGCAGATGTTACCGGCATCACACGGCCAATAACCAAACACAACTTTTTGGTGAAAGACGTAAAGGACCTGGCCAGGACCATGCGCGAGGCGTTTTATATTGCCTCTACAGGCAGGCCGGGCCCTGTGCTGATTGATGTGCCGTCGGATGTGCAGATGGCGGAAACAGAATATATTTGGCCGGAGAGAGTGGAGATCAGGAGTTATAATCCTACGTATTTCGGCCATCCCGGGCAGATTAAAAAAGCCGCCAAAATGATCCAGGCATCAAAGAAGCCGGTAGTTTATGCCGGAGGCGGGATCATTTCAAGCAGCGCGCACCTTGTTTTGCGCGAGTTTGCAGAGAGAATACAGGCGCCGGTTACCTGGACGCTGATGGGTATCGGCGGTTTTCCTGCGACTAATAAATTATCCCTGGGCATGCTTGGTATGCACGGCACAGGTTATGCCAACCATGCGATTACCGCAAGCGACCTGATTATTGCCGTGGGCGCGCGTTTTGATGACCGTGTTACGGGGCGCCTGGATGCTTTTGCCCCGAAGGCGAAGGTGATCCATATTGATATTGACCCGTCGTCTATCAGCAAGAATATCCGCGTGGATATCCCGATAGTGGGCGATGCCAGAAATATTTTGGGGGAGCTTCTTGAGCAGATGAAAAAAACCCCCGATACATCAAGCTGGCTTTTGGAAATCGATGCGCTGAAAAAGAAGTATCCCATGCGCTATAATAAAGACGGCAATAAAATAAAACCGCAGTATGTCATCGAGCAGATCGATGAAGTAACCGGCGGCAATGCGATAATCACTACTGAAGTGGGCCAGAACCAGATGTGGGCTGCGCAATGGTATAAGTACAACCAGCCGCGCACCTTTATTTCAAGCGGCGGGCTTGGCACTATGGGGTTTGGATTTCCGGCGGCAATGGGGGCGAAAATTGGCTACCCTGATAAAATTGTCTTTGATATCGCAGGCGACGGCTCGATACAGATGAACATACAGGAGCTTGCAACCTGCATATGCAATAAGATAAACGTAAAGATTGCCATATTAAATAACGGCTACCTTGGCATGGTAAGGCAATGGCAGGAGTTGTTTTACAAAAAGCGTTATTCGCATACCTGCTTAACGGGCCCTGATTTTGTAAAACTCGCGGAAAGTTTCGGCGCAGCGGGCATACGCGTCACCAAAAAAGAAGATGTGCGCCAGGCAATAGAAAAGGCGATCGCAATTGACAATACGGTGCTGATTGATTTCCATATCGAACCCGAGGAAAACGTGTTTCCCATGGTGCCTGCGGGAGAGGCGATCAACACAATGATAGAAGGATTAGCATAATGAAACATACAATTTCAGTATTAGTAGAAAACAAGTTCGGAGTCCTGGCGCGGGTTGCCGGGCTATTCAGCGCGCGCGGGTATAATATCGCCTCACTTGCGGTTTCTGAAACGCTGGATGCCAGCATCTCTTATATGACGATAGTCGTGGATGCCAAAGACGAAACGGTCTTAGAGCAGATAAAAAAACAGCTGAATAAATTGATCGATGTGATCACAGTGACGGATTTCACCAAGAAGACGCACGTGGAGAGGGAACTGGCTCTGGTGAAAATAAATTATGTTGCTAAGGACAAAGCAAAAATCGCTTCCGTGCTCAAGAAATATGTGGCAAAAATCGTGCACAGTAAGGCAAATACCGCGATTATCGAAGCAGTGGGGGAAGAAGAGCAGATAAAAGCGCTTCTTGAGTCACTTGGTAAATTCGGGATCAAGGAATTGATCAGGACAGGGAAAATAGCAATAACTATAGGAGGGTAACAAAATGGCAAAGGTTTATTATGACAAAGATGCAGACCTGGAGTTATTAAAAGGAAAAACAATCGCAATCATCGGTTATGGTATCCAGGGCCGCGGCCAATCATTATGCTTAAGGGATTCCGGCTTAAACGTCGTGGTTTCCGAGATGGAAGGCACGCCTAATTACGAGCAGGCAAAAAAGGACGGTTTTAATCCTGTGCCTGCGGCTGAAGCAGCAAGGCAGGGCGATATCATCCAGATCTTGACCCAGGACCATGTGCAGGCAAAGGTTTACAGCGAAAGCATCAAGCCGAATTTGAAAAAAGGCAAGGCGCTTTGTTTCTCTCACGGGTTTAACATCAGGTTCAAACAGATCAAACCGCCGAAGAACGTGGATGTTTTTATGGTCGCTCCCAAAGGCCCGGGCGCATTGGTAAGGAAGATGTATGAAGAAGGAAAAGGCGTGCCGTCTTTGGTCGCGGTTTACCAGGATGCTACAGGCAATGCCTTAAAGATCGCGCTTGCCTATGCAAAAGGCCTTAAGGCAACTACCGCAGGCGTAATTGAGACCACTTTTGAAGAAGAGACCGAGACCGATCTTTTCGGCGAGCAGGCAGTGCTTTGCGGCGGCGTCACTGAATTGATCAAGGCAGGTTTTGATACTTTGGTTGAAGCAGGATATCAGCCGGAGATCGCTTATTTTGAAGTATTGCATGAATTAAAGCTTATCACCGATTTAATACAGGAAAGAGGGATTTCCGGCATGCGCCGCGGAGTTTCCAATACTGCCTGTTACGGCGACCTGTCGCGCGGCCCGCGCATCATCACTGAGCGCACCCGTAAAGAAATGAAGAAGATGCTTAAAGAAATTAAAAGCGGAAAATTCGCGAAGGAATGGATCAAGGAAAACGAAGTTGGAAGGCCAAACTTTAACAAATTATTATCTGACGGGGATAATCATTTAATTGAGAAGATAGGAAAACAATTACGTGAGATGATGCCTTGGATGAAGCACTGATAATAGGAATGCACCCCGCAGTGCGGGGTGCGATTTCGCTGTAAACGCCAGAGGCACAGCGAAATCGATGCCTTATACGGGAATTAAGATGAACAAGCTAATAATATTTGATACAACACTAAGAGACGGGGAGCAGGCGCCGGGCGCAAGTTTAAACCCGGCAGAAAAGCTTGAGATCGCCCATGCCCTGGCAGAACTCGGCGTGGATGTGATTGAAGCCGGCTTTCCCATTTCCAGCAAAGGCGATTTGGAATCGGTAAAGAGGATCGCTAAGGCAATAAAGGGGCCGGTTATCTGCGGCCTTGCCCGTGCGATCAAAGCTGATATCGATGCTGCAGCCGAAGCTGTAAAAAATGCAAAACGCGGCAGGATACACGTATTCCTGGCCACTTCAAAAATCCATATGCAGTATAAATTGAAGAAAGCCGAAGATGAGATCATGCGTCTGGCTGTTGAAAACGTAAAATACGCCAGAAAATTCTGCGAAGACATAGAATTTTCCCCTGAAGATGCCTCGCGCAGCGAAAGGGAATTTCTCTATCGT
>VGKM01000110.1 GCA_016867005.1 Candidatus Omnitrophota bacterium
TGCTTAATAAAAACAAATATAAATTAAGCTGGGATTGTTACAGCCGTTTTGATGCTTTTGATGAAGAAATGCTGATATCAATGAAAAAAGCCGGCTGTAATCAGTTGTCCCTCGGGGTAGAGTCAGCCAATGACCAGGTCCTGCGGGCAGTTAAAGGATTCTCTAGGGAAAAGGCCTGCGGCGGGATGGAGCTGTTAAAAAAGCACAGGTTTAAGACAAGGCTGTTTTTTATGATCGGCCCGCCTGTAACTTCCGCTAAAGACATTAATGATATTGCTGATTTTGCCATCTGTCTTTCTCCGGATGTCCTGGTTATAACCGCAAGCATCCCTTATCCCGGCTCATTATTTTACGATACGTTAAAAGAGAAGGGGAGGAAAATCGATTTTTCCGAAGCAATCCCCAGGGTCTATGAAGGATTTTGTGATTTTGACGGATTAAGCAAAGAGCATATCAAGAAAAATGTTGCCCGCGTATACAGGAAATTTTACCTGAGGCCCCGCTTCATAATAAAAACACTGATCTCGGTAAGGAGTTTAAACGGCTTTTATGTTCTATGCGCAGGGGGGATGTCTTTGATAAGAGAGAAAATGCGGTTTCCCGCAGGTAATATGGCGCGGTATAAAAAATACTTAAGATTCGCCAGAAAAAAGCCCTTATTGATGCTTATTGTTGCTAAAAGGATTATTGATGCGCGGTTTTTTAAGAAACAGGTATTAAGGAAGCTGGAACTTTCCGTGACATATGATTGCCAATGTAAATGCATTAAGTGCTCTTCCTCTAAATTAAAAAGCCCGCTGCCTAAGGAACTTTCCCTTGATGAAATCAGGGGTATATCCAGGCAGGCCTATGCGTTGGGAGTGTTCCAGGTGAACCTCATCGGCGGCGAGCCGCTGCTGCGCAAAGACCTTGGGGAAATAATTAAATGTTTCAAATCAAACAGGACTTTCTTGAGCATAAGCACTAACGGCGCCCTTTTAACCGGGGAAAAGATCAGGGAACTGAAGACGGCCGGTATAGATTATATAAAGATAAGTTTAGACAGCCCCATAGGCGCTGAGCACGACCAGAAACGCGGGTTACCGGGGTTATTTGAGGTTATTATGCGGGCCGTAGATATTATTAAAGCCGAGGGCCTATTATGCGAATTAAGCACTGTGGTAACACAGGAAAATATCGCCAGCGGAAAAATCTGGGAATTGGTTGAATTAACAAAAAAGAAAGGTGTTATTTTGGGCCTGGTTATTCCTGCGGTATGCGGGGGGTGGTCGCGGAATTATGATGTACTTCTCGGGCCGGAACATAAAAAGGTATTGGATGAGCTGGTAAAGTACCCGCATGTAGTACGGGACACTCAAACAGGCCTTTCCTGCAGCCAGTGCTCCGCAGGCAAGGAACAGGCCTATATCACCGCTTACGGCGATGTCCTGCCCTGTTCGGTGGTCCAGATCTCATTCGGCAATATCCGAAGGGAATCGCTAGAGGCATCTTGGGCTAAAATGCAGGGTTCCGGGATGTTTAAGCCGTCAAAAAATTTGTGCCTGGCAGGAGAGGATAAAGAATTTATCGATAATTATTTAAAACCGATATCCTGCCTTGATCAGATGCCCGTTGCCTTGGAAGAACTGAAAAGTAAAAAGACATGAGCCGTATTCCCATTATTTGCATACTTGTTTTATTTCTTATTGTCTGGTCGATTGCCGGCGTATCTTTTTTCTATGATACCTTTGAAGTGCGCGAAAGGCATGCCGGGTTGATAGCCAAGCAGCTGATTACCGGCACCCTTTTAATGCCGCTTATCAATTACCAGTATCATGCCGAAAAAGGCGATGCCCTGGTAACCGGGGTACTGGCAGCGCCTTTTTTCTTTCTTTTCGGGGACACGTATCTTTCTCTTAAGTTTACAGGGCTCATGCTGGGCTTTCTTACTCTATTATTGTGGTTTATTTATGTCAGGGGTTTTTTCGGCAGGCGGGAGGCGGTAATATTCGCGCTGTTGTTTATCTTCTGCCCGGCGACGCTGACAAAGGTATCCTTGATCACCTGGGGCAGCCACGGACAGGCAAATTTTTATATAATCGCCGCGCTTTCGCTTTTTTCTTACATTTTGTTTAAAAAGAGAGAAAACAAAGAAAATTACCTTTTCTTTTTTTCAGGTATTGCCTGTGGTTTCGCGCTTTATGCGGTTAAAATATTCGGGATTTTCCTGGCAGCCGCCGTTATTTCCTGGTTGTTCATTGATAAGAAAATGTTTCTTAGGATAAAGGCATACATTTTTATTTCCGGTTTATTGATCGGGTATTCTCCGGGCATCTATTACAGTAAATTACACGCAAGCCCTTTTCTGGAAGCAAATATGAAAAGCGTGTTCAGCTATTTCTCTCCGGATAAAATCGCTGCCAAAGCAAACGGGCTTTTGCTTTTAATTTTCCGGGAGCTCCCCGCGTCATTTATGTTCTTTAATTCTCCGGGGAATGTTTTTAATCACGCCTACTTCATGGTATTTCTCATATGCCTTGCCTTGGCAGCCAGGGAGAATTTCCAGGCAAGGGGCCGCCAGGGCATGCCGGAAAAAAGGAAGATATTGGGTTTTAGCTTTATATATTTTATTTTATTTTTCCTTGTCTTGAATTTTTCCGATTTTAAGCTTGAGCCCTGGGATGGATGGAGGGGTTACAGGTACCTGGTAGTTTTATACCCGTTTATTTTTCTTATCATGGCTTACGGATTAGGCGCGGCCATTAAGAAAATAAACAATAAGGTGCTCGGCTGGCTGGCAATTTTGGCATTTGTTTCATTGGCAGCGCTGGGGGGGAACCTGCAATCTACGGAATTTGACAGGATCGCCAATATCCTGTCTTATAGGGGGGCTACATATTCCAGGGTAGGATGGTTTATCGCGAAAGCTTATATGCCTCAAGATGAAAAAACGGCGCTTGCGATAATGAACAGGATCCCCGAAAAAGACAGGCAGGCTGCTTATGAGGGATTTGGCCTTCAGACATGCATGAGCGGGAATCTGGATATCCTTAAAGCAGTCCCGGCAGAATATAAAAAGTCCGCTTATAAGGGCTTTGGTTCCATGTCGCTGTGGTCTGAGGTGCGTATGAACGATATCGAAGAGGATGTTTATAAAAAACAAGATACCGCTATTTGGCAGGAATTGAAAACAGGAAAGCTTGGAAAATTTTCCTCTGTTATAAATATTATACCTGAAGAATACAGGGGGGATTATCTTACGGGTGTTGCTAAGGCATATGCGGTAGACAGCGATTTTGGCCTTGAAAGAGGGGAGAAATTTTTTGCGTTATTTTTTGGCGGGCCCCGGATGAAGTATTTTTATCTTGGTTTTGGCGAAGCGCTGGGGGAAAAATACGGCCGCGATAAGATAGCATACGGTTATCTGAAGAATGTACCGGGAGAGGACGGGCAGTACCTGAAGACAGGGCTTGAATACGGGCAAAAGCTGTCTCTAGGTTTCTAAAATGAGAGTCGCCTTTATTACAGACTATTTCAATAAATCGCATTTCGGCAGAGAGCCGCTGGGGGTATTGCACCTTGTAGCTGCGCTTAAGCAATCCGGGGCCGATGTTGATTTATTTGAGGTTTCCCAATTAAACCGCGAATTCGGGGATTTAAAAAAATTCAAGCCCGGCATTATCGCATATTCGGTAAAAACCGGTTATCATCGTAAATTCACGGAGTTAAATTTTGAATTAAAGAAGTCCCTTGGTTTTATTTCTTTGTTCGGAGGCCCGCACGCTACTTTTTACCCGGAGCTTATCAATAAGCCGGGTGTGGACATTGTATGCAGGGGAGAAGCGGATAAGGCGATAGTCGAGTTAAGCAGGAATATTAAAGGCGATTATTTCCAAACGGAAAACTGCTGGATAAAAAAAGACGGGATAATCCATAAGAATAACTTAGGCCGCCTGATAGAGGACCTTGATGCCTTGCCTTTTCCTGACCGGGCGGT
>VGKM01000111.1 GCA_016867005.1 Candidatus Omnitrophota bacterium
ATGGTCCCCGAATAAAACGATCAGAGGCGCGCTGCCATTCGGGAACTGTGACTTAATATCATCGATTATCCTCCAGTGCTGCTTAACAACCGGAGTTTTTGTTTCAAACGCTATCAAATCGGCCTTTTTTTCTTTAATAAAATTGATGAAGCTTTCATAACCGGCTCCCTCGGCAATACAATCGTTCCAGATAACCTCATGGCCTGCTTCACTCAACAGAGTCGCGGCCTGGGCAGGGACAACAGGATAAATAAATGTCGGCTCTTTAAAATATTGGAACTGCCGGTTTTGGCCGAGAGTGGCATGGCCTTTTTCCTTATTGATGGGCGGATAAGAAATAATGACTTTCATTGAAGCGCCTCTTCTGCTAATTTGGGCAAAATCATCCCTCTGATAAAGTAAAAACCGTAACAAACATGAGTTAATATTATACCAATAAAACTGCCAGTTATCAATACCGCCTTTCCTGATAAACTAAGGCGGTTTTTAATACCTAAATCATTGGAAACGCTAAAGATAAACACTAAGAAAAGATACAGCCATATTAGGGTAAAATATACCCTCCCGAGAAGCGGGATGAACTGGATAAGTACGGCCCCAAGGATGAGCCCAAGAAGAAAAATACTGGGTAAGAAATATGAAAATTTGAATGAGGTCTCCGGGTATTGCTTTACAAAATACCCGCGATGAGTTGCGTAATTTGCTATTTGTTTGAGGTGCGGAAGGAACGCTTTTCTCCTGTGGTGATAGACCAAAGCTTTCGGGTCATAGATTATTATTTTTGATGCCTTGACGATATCGCGGCATAACTTAGTGTCTTCTCCAGGCCAAAAATCAGTATTAAAGCCCCCCAGTTCATCCATTACGGATTTACGGACAATAAAATTACAGCTGGGAAAATCATCGACTTCCATTCTCTTCCCGGGGATGTAGCGGTACCTGAAATTACCGCTCACAAGAATAGATGCATAAATAGCGCCGCTTATTTTCTGCCTGAGGCTGTCATTAGGCGGAGTAACAGCCGGGCCTCCTACTGCAGCAACCTTGCTGTCGGTAAAATTTTTTAAAGCGTTTTTAAGCCAATCTTTATCTGGATAGGCGTCGTCATCAAGAAAAGCAAGGAGCTGGCCTTTTGCCTGTTTTAAGGCAATGTCTCTTTTTCTGGCAGGATTGACCTTCCCGGTAGGAATGACCCTGATAGGGACTGTCGCCAAACCAGGGATATCCCCGTCTTTAAGATAGGATTCGTCGAATGGAAAATCCGGCATTATCAATATTTCGAAATCAGGATAATCCAGTTCCCGGCATTTATTTACGCATTCTTCTAAATTCTTTTGCCAGGTTACGACGGCGATGATGATCGATAGAGTCATAGTATTTTAGGACAAACATCCTGTAAAAAACTGCCAGGGTATCCCAAAGGGTCGTAAAGATTGTCGAAGGCGCGATCCATCCGAACCTTGCTTCCGGTTTTATCACGATCGGAGCGTCGGTAATTTTATAACCCAGGCGGTGAACGTTGATCAAAAGCTCAATATCAAAAGCAAATTTTTTTACAAGCAGGCGCGGAAAAACGTTCTGCAGGACCTCTGAC
Organism: Candidatus Omnitrophota bacterium; assembly: GCA_016867005.1. Taxonomy (GTDB): domain Bacteria; phylum Omnitrophota; class Gorgyraeia; order Gygaellales; family Profunditerraquicolaceae; genus VGKM01. The sequence goes on from VGKM01000111.1 coordinate 1,595, forward strand.
TTAAACAACTTAAGCCCTGTCTGAGTATCGCGGCAGGGAAGGCCAAAAAGCAGCTTGACCAGCAAATAATATGCCATACTCACGATCTTTCTGTGCCAGGGGTAATTTACGACAGAATTAGGGTGCATCTTTGAACCGATTACCACATCCGCATTATCCAGGCGCATTATGTCAAAAAGCGTCTGTATCTGCAGCGGATTCAAATCAAGGTCGGCATCAAGAAAAACAACAAAATCACCGTCAACAAAATGAATGGCTTTTTTTAATGCCCTGCCCTTTCCGAGATTATAGGGATTTTTCTTTACAATAATATGGCCGTCAAATTTTTCGGCAAACTCTTTTGCTAATTCAAAGGTATTATCGGTTGAGCCGTCATCCATTACGACCAATTGCCACTCGCATCCGAAATATTTCAATGTGTTAACCGTCTCATGGATACTGGGTAAAATACGGCCCGACTCATTAAAAGCAGGCATGATAACAGAGATTTTTCCCTTAAAATTTTTCATGGCTACCTGTTAAATTTCACAAGTTTTAAGTGGAACAAAAATAGCAGGATTGAATTAATAAGCAGGACCACTGCTACCTGCCCTAGGTTCACGTGGAATACTGCGATTGCAATCAACTGGCAGAATAATCCGGCTATCAGGTATTTTAGAAAACGCAGGTCGCTGATTGAGAGGAAATATATTTCCAATATATACAGAAGCGTAAAGAAACTCATGGAAATACTAAAAAATCTCCCCAGAGAAATAGCTTCAGGGGAATATTTACCGGTCAGTATTTTTAATATAAACTCCGGAAAGAGATTGTATGCGAAAGCCGCGGCCAGGCATAAAATCCCCCCGTAAATAAGTGATTTCTTAAGCGTCTGTGTAGTATCCATGCTCTTAGCATTTAAACCGCTTGTTTTAGGGAACATTACGACTGAAATTGCCGCCGGTAAGAACAAAAATATTTTTCCTACCATTTGTGCCAGGGAATAAACCCCGGAATCAAAAGAGGGGAAATAATACTTCACCATTATCATATCTGAATTTACAAGGCCCATATAACAAAAAGAGGTTACCCCGACGGGAATAAGATACATAAATATTTCCCTGAAGTTTATCCCATCCCCGCGTGTTTTAAAATTCAGCACGTCTTTTAAGGGGATGACCAAAATAAACGTTATAATCAAGCCGCTGAACATCAGGGCGCCGACTGCACCGGCAATACTAAAACCTAAATAGAGGAAAATTGCCGCAAACAATAGCTTCAGAAAACCACCGATGACCGAAACCGAGCTCAGCCAGGAAAATAATTCAAACCCCTGCAGGCTTCCCAACAATACAGGAGTTATCCATGACAGGGCTATTGTTACAGCCAATATCGGGCCGGAAAGGTTTGATGGGATCTTTAAGCTCCTCATCAATACAGGGCTCAACAAATAAATAATGAAAAAAGATACGACCGAAAAAAACAAAGTGCGTTTCAAGATCTGCGTCATCAACACCTTGAGTTTTCTCTTTTCCTGGCGGGCCCTGAATTCCGATATGTATTTCGCAACAACTGTCTGCAGATTAGCTAAAGGCGCAGAGACCAGCATAAAAATGGAGATCAAAGCATTGAAACTTGCAAAATCTTCTGGCGAGAGCTTATGCGCTATTAAAAGCTGATAGAGAAGGTTAAAGACATTGACTAATGTTGTGGCAAGGAAGACGACGATTATATTTTTACTGAAAATATCGATTTTCTTAAGGTGTTTAAGCATTTACTTTTAAAAAACGCCTTTTCCCGATTTTGAGTACGCCGGCCATGTCAATCGTTGCATTCTCGTCATCGATCTTTTTTCCCTCAAAAACCACGCCGCCCTGCTTGATTAAACGCCTTGCTTCATTCTTGGTGGGGACTTGGCCGCTTTTTACCAGGAGCTCGACAATATTTCGGCTTCCCGAGCTTAACGAATATTCCGGCATATCCTCGGGAAGTTCTTTCTGGCTGAATACCCTGCTGAATTCTCTACCGGCGTCCTGAGCAATTTTCTTTGAATAATAATGTGCGATGATATTCTCTGCCAAAGCTGCCTTTGCTTCTTTCGGATGCATTCTCTTGATCAAACCAAGATCCTCATCAGTAAGCAAAGTGTAATATTTATACATGAGTTCATCGCTTATCGACATAATTTTTCCGAACATATCCTTAGGGCTGTCATTTATGCCGATATAATTCCCATACGACTTGCTCATTTTCTGCACGCCGTCGGTGCCTTCAAGAAGCGGCATAGTGATTACAACCTGCTGCGGCTGCCCATAATCTTTCTGAAGGTCACGGCCGACCAGAAGATTGAACTTCTGGTCGGTCCCCCCAAGCTCTACATCCGCATTCAGGACAAC
>VGKM01000112.1 GCA_016867005.1 Candidatus Omnitrophota bacterium
CGCAGGTTATGATTTGCAGGCTATTTGTTAACCTGCGAGGTTAAATGGCAGTGTTGACTAATGCATAAAAGTTGGTATAATTATTTAAATTCATACGCCGATGTAGCTCAGTTGGTAGAGCAGCGCTTTCGTAAAGCGCGGGTCGGTGGTTCGATCCCACTCATCGGCTTTCTTCTTCATAATGTCCAGATTCCGCACTGTTTTACGAAATAAAAATTTCTTCCTGCTTTGGCTCGGCCAGATCATCTCGCAACTTGGCGACAGGTTGGGGCTTATGGCACTACTTAATTTTGCCTATCAAAAGAGGGATTACGGCTCTCCTATCGAAATATTTAAAATCCTCTCTTTTACTATAATCCCCGTGTTTTTAATCGGCCCGCTTGCCGGCGTTTATGTGGATAGGTGGGATAGGCGCCGTACAATGTATAGTTGTGATTTTTTGCGCGCGCTGCTGGTGCTTGTCGTCCCATTCTTTTTGTTCTACTATCAGAATATGGCTTTGGCGTATTTCTTAATTTTTCTTATATTCTGCCTCGGGCGTTTCTTTATTCCGGCAAAAATGTCCATAATCCCTGAGTTAGTCGAGAAAAAAGACCTTCTGATGGCAAATTCCCTGGTCAATATTACCGGCATGATTGCCGCAGTTTTAGGTTTCGGCATAAGCGGCGCCCTGGTTGAGAAGGTAGGCGCGGAGAACGGATTCTATCTGGATGCGGTGAGTTTTTTTGTTTCAGGGGGCCTGATTTTTTTGATCACTAAGAGGCAGGCAGCGCGTATAAACCTGAGGAAAGTCGGGCAGGAGCTGGTGGAAGTCATCAGAAAATCCGTAATGCGGGAAATAAAAGACGGCATCCTGTATTTTGCCGCAAAAAAGGGGATTGGTTTTACCGCAGGGATCATTTTTGCGCTTTCTTCGGCGATGGGCGTAGTTTTTGTGGTGCTTATTGCTTTTGTGCAGAATACTTTAGGGTCGGCAACCAAGGATTTGGGTTTTTTGATCATGTTCCTTGGGGCAGGGCTTTTTTCAGGCACCGTTCTTTACGGCAGGTTCGGGCAGCGCCTTAATCAATACAGGGTTATTTTTATTGCCTTATTCTGCACAGGTGCTATAATCACTGCGTTTGGTTTTGGATTAAGTTATTATCCCAGTTTTTCCCTGGCCGCAATCCTTTCTTTCGCTCTGGGTTTTTTATTCTCTCCTGTTATGATAGCGGTCAATACCATCATCCATAAAGTAAGCGATAGCGAGATGATGGGGAAGATATTCAGTTCAATTGAGATCATCATGCACCTGGGATTTTTGTTATTTATGTTCATAAGCAGTTTGTTGGCGGAAAAATTCCCCCAGGAATACATCCTTGCAGTTGTAGGTGCCTTAATCAGCTTATTGGGTGTAATAAGTTTTATATATCAGCGTAAAATTTCATGGTTAGATTAGAAGAGCATAAAAGCCGGACAGAACATAAAAAGATTGAGGCCCTGCCTGCTTCGGAAAAAGTATTTCTGCCTACGAGCCAGCATTTAGGAAAAATTTGTATCCCCCAAGTTCAAGTCGGGGATTCGGTTTCAGTGGGCCAGAAGATTGCTTCAGTAGAAGCGCACGTTACAAGCCCCATACATTCTTCGGTTTCAGGGAAAGTCGCCTCAATCCAGGACTGGCCGCATCCCGTATTAGGAAAATGCAAAGCAATTGTAATCGACAATGACGGACAGGATACTCACCACTCACCATTCACCACTCACCAGCCGGAAGAAATAAATAAATTAACTCCCGAACAAATCCGCAATACAATTTTTGAGGCCGGTATTGTAGGGATGGGTGGGGCATCATTCCCTACGCATATTAAATTAAACCCTCCTAAGCCGGTCGATACTTTGATCATTAACGGTGCCGAATGCGAGCCGTATTTAACCGGCGACAACCGTTTAATGATAGAAAAAACCCAAGAAATAATTTTCGGGATTGAATTAGTCAAAAGGTGCACCGGCGTAAAGAATATTTATGTTGCTATTGAGGATAACAAGCCCGAGGCGATCTCAGCTTTCTCCGCCGTAGGCGGATCCGCCTACGGCGGAAGCTTTCAGCTAAAAGTCCTTAAATCTAATTATCCTCAGGGAGGCGAGAAGCAGTTAATTAAGAATGTCTTAAATAAAGAAGTCCCTCAAGGAAAGCTTCCTTTTGATATCGGCGTTGTGGTGCAGAATGTAGCTACGGTTTTTGCAATCTATGAAGCGGTATATAATAATAAGCCGTTGTATGAACGCATTGTTACCGTAACCGGCTCATGCCTGGCTAATCCTAAAAACCTTTTAGTGCGTTTAGGCACGCCGATTAAGAATTTAATTGATTCCTGCGGCCCGCTACAGGAAGAACCGGCAAAGATCATCATGGGCGGGCCGATGATGGGCATTACTCAATACACAAGCGATGCCCCGATAATTAAATCTTCCGGAGGGGTGGTGCTTTTAAATAAAAAAGAAGCAAAATCCCAGGAAGAAGAATTCTGTATTCGTTGCGGTGCTTGTGTCAGAGAATGCCCTGCAGGACTTATGCCTTGTTTGATAAATCTAGCATCGGAAAAAGAAATCTGGACTGAGGCAAAGGCGCTTAATGCAATGGACTGTATTGAGTGCGGTTTATGTAATTATGTGTGCCCGGCTAACAGGAGGCTTACTCAGAGTATAAGAAGGGCCAAGCTGGAGGCGTCAAGATGAGGGAAATGTTCCGCTACAGTTTTACCTTAGCTTTAATATGCATAATATCCGCCTTCCTTTTAGCCCTGGTCAATACTTTTACGAAGCCAAAAATCCTTGCCCAAATGCAGTCAGCCGAAGAAGAAAGCTTAAAAGAAGTCATGCCGGAGGCGCAAAATTTTATTCCTGTAAAATCTGAAGACAGCATAATTTACTATAAGGCAGAAGATAAAGATGGTAAATTATTAGGAGCTGCTTTTAAGGCCTCAGGCAAAGGGTATTCAAGCACAATAGATACTATGGTCGGCATGTTAAAAGACGGGACTATTACGAGTATCAAGGTACTTAGCCAAAATGAAACACCCGGGTTAGGGTCGCAGGTTTCCGAACCAGGTTTTACCGGCAGATTTAAAGATAAATTAGATTTATCTGATATCCAGGCAATAACCGGCGCAACTATATCTTCAAGAGCAGTCATTAATTCTGTAAAAGAAAAAGCAGCACAAATAAGGGCTTTGATAAAAGATGGAAAATAGGCTTTTAGCCGGCTCCTCGCCTCATTTACACAAAAATGAATCCGTAAAGCGCATTATGTGGCTGGTTACTTTAAGTTTACTGCCGGCAGGCGCAGCCGGGGTTTTTATATTCGGCCAGAAGGCGCTTTGGTTTATAATCCTTGCCGTTATTTCCGCCGTAGCAACGGAATGCGCCCTGAATATTTTTATGAAAAGAAAGGCCAGTATTTTTGACGGCAGCGCCGTACTCACCGGGCTGCTTCTTGCCTATAATCTTCCTCCGGACGGGCCTTTCTGGCTTCCTATGATTGGTTCCTTTGTTGCAATTGCAATAGGCAAACAGGTTTTCGGAGGGCTGGGCCAGAATATTTTTAACCCGGCGCTTGTAGGCAGGGTTTTTTTAATGGCGTCCTGGCCAAAATATATGACCACATTTTCCAAGCCCTTTGATGCCGTAACTTCCGCCACGCCGCTTATGCTGCTTAAAGAAGGAAACCTTACAGAACATATTTCATATCTGGATTTATTTTTAGGAAAACGCGGAGGATGTATCGGAGAAGTTTGTATCCTGGCACTCCTTGTGGGAGCCGCCTTCCTTTTTATCCGGGGGTATATTTTCTGGCAGATACCCTTTTCTTATATTGCTACGGTAGGGTTGTTGACTTATGCCTTTGCAGGTAACGGCCTATTTTCCGGGGACTGGCTGTTCCATATTCTTAACGGCGGCCTCGTGCTCGGCGCGTTCTTTATGGCAACC
>VGKM01000113.1 GCA_016867005.1 Candidatus Omnitrophota bacterium
TCAATATATCTGCTCTGGCATAAGCATCCAATATTATATAATATACATCCTTCGGGGCATCTTTACGGTTGTAGGCATTGCTGACGGCTCCTGAAGGCTTAATCTGGCCGCGCGAAGGCAATTCATCGATTTTTAATTTAACAAACAAAATATTGACAATCGGAATCAAAATCAAGAAAAAAGCTGTCATATTCAATATTTTGGTGGTATTTGTTAATGATTTCCGGGTCTTAATTATTGCATAAATGGAAAAGATAAAAATTGACGCGCATAAAGCCATCAGATATCTATGCCTTCCGATTATAAAGGCCCCTATCCGCCAGGATGATATAGCCTCATAAATGTGGCCATAGGAAAAGAAAATACATAAGAAAATAGAAATAACAATTCCTGCTTTGTTCCTTTCTTTTAAGATCAATTTGAGCAGGGAAAGCATTAAAAAAGTCACCGATAGCAAAACAGCCGCAGGTAATATAGCTTTTGAGGCATGGACTTCAGTTATATTATGAGACAGGATAAACAATATTGGGAAAATTGAAAAAAAGAATGGATGGATGAGCGGGGTTTTAACCATGGCTTATATTTCTTTTCATTAGATATAAAGTCCTCTGAGAACCTTTAATATCAACGGAATATTTAATTGAAAAACAGCGCAGGAATTCGGTTTCGAAATCCTTTTTTGTATATGAGGAGAATATGTCATTTCTGGCTGACAAGAGTTTCTGTACCTGAGAATCGCTTTTTGGGATGAATTCAATAATAAGGTAGTCGCAAATTTTAAAGAAGAAATCAGCAATTTTCTTAAGCGGGATGTTATTTGAAATAGCGAGGTGGTGGACTAACGCAAGCGCTAAAGCCATATCCGTCCGCATGCGTTCGATCATGGAAGCCCTTTCAATATTTTCCCATCCGATAGACGGGCTCGGATTTGTTATATCAAGCAATAAAGGCAGGATGTTTGCTTCATTATGTTTAACGGTTTCAAGGTAGTTTTTTTCAACGGCTGCCGGATCAACATCAAATGATATGCACGGCACTCCTTTATTGGCGGCTAAACGGCTAAATACTCCGGTATTTGCCCCAAAATCGTAAACGCCTTTAGGCCGTACTTCTTCTAAGAATTTATCCACGAGCTGCACTTTATCTTGAAAAGATTCTGCAGAATAACTATTATCTTCATAATAATCCGACCATTCAGTCCCGGCAGCTCCGTATCTAATTTTTTTTATTGCCGCCTCCAAGCTCTCAATAAGCCCTAAGAATGAATTTTTGCCGAAACCGTAATTTCTTTTAACAAGCTGTTTATGAGCGAAGCGGCGTTGAATTTTAGCATGCAGGTGAATGTGGATAAAAATGGAGAGATTGAAATAGGTGCGGGCAGGAAGAAGTCTGCTGGCAAGGTCAAGAGGTATGCCATCAATATGCACTCGTAATAACTGGCTCAACCGGGCGTCGTTTAAGCCCATAAGGGCTAAAGGGGCGAGAAAGTGCTGGCAGAATTGTTTATATGCCACCCAGGGTTGGCCCGGTGAATACCTTTCGAATGAAAGCGTATCTATGAAAATTGGCCTGCCATCCTTGAATTGGATATTATATGCGCTGCAATCTTTTAGTGTCATTCCAAAATCAAGCGCTGTTTTCTGGATTTTTAGAGTGGTTAGGGCTGAATCTCTGAGTTGGCTGAAACACCATTCATAGGGGTATGAAATGAAAGGAATTAAATCAGGTTTAATTATTTTATATATATTGTCCGGTCCGGCATGCCGGTTTTCAACTGCCTCGTGCTGAATAATCAATTTATCTTTACAGAGAGCGCTATAAAGTCCGGAATTGATCAATTGCAAATAGTTCTCTTTATACAGCAGGTTTATTTGTCGGTAGACAGAGCCATTATGGCAATATACGGCACCATTCGGGTCTCTAAACGAGCTTGGATGTTCCACGCTAATCTTTATTTTTAGGATTTTTTTTTGAAAAAAAGGCGGAGAAAATCTTTCTTATCTTTCCCCAATATGTTTTAACGGCAAAAAGTGAGCCTAATAATGCGGCTAAAATAAATTGAAGAATATAACTTCCGTTCCCCGCGTCTATATATGCTATTGCATTACGGGGTACAGCTATACACAAAAGCAAAATAGTAAACATTTTCGGGTAGTGTTTCATGCTTTTATTATACTGCAAAACCATCAATATTCAAGGGGGTTTTGCAATTTGAATCAAAAATATGTGTATTTTTCTCCGCTGAGGGGGTATAATTTATTAACTGAAAGGCGATCAAAATGATTAATTATTTTTTCATACTCACCGTTTCTTTTGTGGTTGTTTTCCTTGTCACTCCCAGCATACGTTATGTGGCCTTAAAGTTTTATGTGATTGATAAGATAAATTACCGCAAAGTACATAAAAAATTGGTGACAAAGTTAGGCGGATTGGCTATATGGTTCGGTTTTTTGGCCGGCTTATTTATCGTTGTCATTTTTGACAGTAATTTCTTCAGGTCGCACTTTTATTTGATTGTGGGGCTGTTAACCTGTTCGGGCCTTATGCTTGTTTTAGGTGTCTACGATGATTTTCACGGCAGCAGCGCGCTCCAGAAATTAATCATCCAAATAATTATTTCTTTGTTAGCAATTAAAACCGGCATCATACTTAAGGGCATAACGGTACCCGGCTTATTTACCGTAGATTTCGGCATATTCAGCATTCTTTTAACCGTATTATGGCTGGTAGGCATAACTAATGCTATTAATCTTATAGACGGATTAGACGGTTTAGCAGCCGGGATAATTGGCATAGCTTCTTTTTTTATTTTTTTGTGCAGTTTGATATTAAAAGATAATTTTAATGCCTACCTGACTTTAGCTTTAATGGGCGCCTGTTTTGGTTTTTTAAAGTACAATTTCACGCCAGCCAAGATTTTTATGGGAGATACAGGAAGCTTATTTTTAGGTTTTACCATCGCTTATTTGTCCTTATGCCGCAAGACCCACTATGCCGGTATCAACGTTTATGTAATTCCGGTAATGGTTATTTTAACCCTGCCTATCTTAGATACAGTTTTTGCAGTTATCAGGAGGGTTTTAGGCAAGAAAAACATATTCCTTGGGGATTCTTCACACATACACCACTATTTTATTAAAAGAGGTTTTAGCCAATTGCAGACCGTTCTGCTGTTTTACTTTGTCACCTTTTTGTTAGGAGTGGCATCATTAGGTGCAATTTTCTTATATAAATGAAGCTCGGAAAATTAGAAATGCTTTTAAAGGGCATAAGCTTGTTGGCTGAAAAGGCTGTTTTTTTGAGTGTCTGTTTTTTTATTTTTTCCGCCCCATATTCAAAGCTTCTCTCAAAAAGAGCTTTTATCTTTTCCGTTTTTTTTTGGTTTCTCTTTTTTGTTTTTCAATATAAGAAATCCTTCGCCAGAGAAATGTTCTTGAAGACGTTGCTTTTTAAGCGCTTCGTGTTTTTCTTATCGGCGTGTTTTATTTCCGCGATATTCAGTATCAACCCGGCTCACAGTTTTGAAGTTTTTTTCAACCGATACTTTTGTTTTTTCTTGATTTTTCTTATTGGCGATTTTCTCGGCCGGAAAAAATATGCTCCCCTGCAAATTGCTGTAATTTTTCTTTTGTCCGGATTATTTTTGGGCATCGGCGCATTGAACGATTATTACTATTCTCACGGAGAACGGCTGGTTTACTCCTTTGGCAAAGGCATATTTTTCAGCCAGTATCTAACCATGTACCTGCCCTTAAGCATGGTTATTATGTTTTTTGCCGATGGCATAAAATTGAGAATTTTAGGTTCGCTGAGTTTTCTGCTATTGTATCCATGTTTGGTTCTAAATGCTTCCCGTATGGCCTGGTTGGGTTCAGCATTTTCTGTCGTTTTTGTCTTTTTCTTTAAACAAAGAAAGAAATTCCTGATTTTGTTCT
>VGKM01000114.1 GCA_016867005.1 Candidatus Omnitrophota bacterium
TGGCTCGGATTAATTTTGTTAATCGTCATAGTTGCGCTGGTTTTGATGAAAAAAGGCGGCTCCTGTTGTTGTTCTTCAGGCGGTAAAGAAGAAAAGGATAAATAGAGTTTGTAAAAGAGGCGGCCTGGATTAAAGCGGGCCGCCTTTTTTTACTTAACAAATGATACTATTATGGTATCATTAACCTGAAAGGAGGCAACATGAATATCACTATCGATTATATGCTTCGTCCGGTTGCCCACTGTAAAGAGGGCTGTAGTAGCATGTCCCGGGCATGACGATAAACTGCCTAAATAATAAAGGTTGTGCTCTTGTTGATAGGAGCACAACCTTTATTAAAGAAAGGGCCGCATGAAATTAATCACAAGGGACACGGATTATGCCTTAAGGGCGATATGTAAAATCGCCAAAGAAAAAGGAAAAGTACTAAGCGTAAAAGAATTAACCGGGTTGACTAAAGTACCAGGGCCTTATTTAAGAAAAATCCTCCAGAGGTTAAACAAGGCGGGGGTATTGATTTCTCATAAAGGCACGGGCGGCGGTTTCAAGCTTGCACGGGGGAAAGTTAATACCCGCTTGTTTGATTTAATAGTTATTTTCCAGGGCCATTTTAAGCTTAACGAGTGTTTTTTTAAAAAAGAAAAATGCCCGGATACCGGAACTTGCCCTTTGAAGAAAAGGATAGACAAGATTGAGAAAAATGTCATTAAAGAGCTTAAGGAGATTACGATAGCTTCATTATTAAGGTAAAGGACAGAATGATTGCAAAATGCCCGGGCCAGGACAGGAGAAATATAAAAGTTGAATTAATCCGCTGTGCCTGCGGGTACGAGGCAGAGATCTTTTCCGACGAAATGAAAATTGGCTGCCCTGGGTGTAAAACAGTGTTGTCTCGGACAAGGCTGCCTTCGTGTACTGATTGGTGTAAATTTGCAGGACGGTGCATAGGAGAAGATAAGGTAGAGTTAATGCCAGAGGCATAATTTATAAGCTAACACCCGGCCATATCGGATTGGCCGGTGCGCCCTTTCTGGGCAGGGAGGTTAAAGATGTTTTGTTATCAATGTGAACAAACCGCCGGCGGGACAGGATGTACAAAAATCGGAGTTTGCGGTAAAGACCCGGATATCCAGAGTTTACAGGATACCTTGATTTTTGGGTTGAAGGGAGTGGCGGCTTACGCCTATCATGCGCGCGAATTGGGCTCAAGAGATGAACAAGTCGATGCCTTTATGCACGAGGGGCTATTTAAGACGCTGACTAATGTAAGTTTTGACCTGAATGACTACCTGAATTTAGTCATAAAATGCGGAGAAATCAATCTAAAAGCAATGGAGTTATTGGATAAGGCCAATACCGGGCGGTTTGGCAACCCTGTGCCCGTAGAGGTTGATACAGGCACGAAAAAAGGGCCGGGGATATTGGTTACAGGGCATGATCTGCTGGATTTATATGAACTTCTAAAGCAAACCGAAGGTAAGGGCGTTAATATTTATACGCATGGTGAAATGCTTCCGGCGCACGGGTACCCCGAACTTAAGAAATTCAAGCATCTTGCCGGAAATTACGGCGGGGCTTGGCAGGAGCAAAAAAAAGAATTCAATGAATTTAGAGGCGCGATCCTGGTAACAACCAACTGTGTCCAGATCCCGCCCCAAAATTCATATCTTGGGCGTTTATTCACAACCGGTATTGCAGCTGTTAGCGGCGCTACTCATGTTAACAGAAAAGATCTTTCAATGGTGATTGAGAAAGCAATTTCGTTGCCTCAGCTTGAGGATGTGCCGGGCAAAAAAATCATGACCGGATTTCACCACACGGCAATCCTGGGATTGGCAGGCAAAATCGTTGAAGCTGTTAAACAGGGTAAGATCAAGAGGTTTTTCCTGATCGGAGGCTGCGATGGAGCAAAGCCGGGAAGGAATTACTATACAGAGCTCGCAGAAAAAGTCCCGGCTGATTGCGTTATTTTAACGCTTGCCTGCGGTAAATACCGTTTTAATAAGCTTGATTTCGGGGCTATCGACGGGATCCCGCGGCTTATTGACATAGGCCAGTGCAATAATGCCTATTCGGCAATACAGGTGGCGCTTGCTTTAGCCAAGGCATTTAATTGCGGTGTTAATGAACTACCCCTCTCAATAGTACTTTCCTGGTATGAGCAAAAAGCTGTTGCCATACTTTTGACTTTGTTATCCCTCGGAATAAAAGGCATGCGCATAGGGCCTACGCCGCCGGCTTTTCTTACGCCGGGCACCTTTAAGATCATTCAGGAGAAATTTGACCTGAAGCTTATTACCAATGCCTCAGGAGACCTTGCCGAGATGCTGGAAGGCAGGTAAAGAGCCAAAAATTAGGGAATTAATAAGTTGATTAGAAGGCAAAATTGTGTAAAAATAATTCGCTATGATATTGCAGATAAACGACCTTTCAGTTGAGGCATCAGGAAAAGCAATCCTTGAGGGTATAAACCTTGAGATTAAAAAGGGAGAAGTAGCCATACTTTTTGGCCCTAACGGCAGCGGTAAATCCACGCTTATTAAGGCCATTATGGGTTTTGGGGGTTATAGGATTTCGGGAGGGGAAATAAAACTCTCCGGCCGCAGGCTCAATGATATGGCTATTGAAGAGAGGGTCAAGCTGGGTTTGGGGCTTATGTATCAGCATCCTCCTAAAATCAGAGGGGTTAAGCTTGCACAGATAGCTGATTTTCTTGCCCGTGATAATGCAAAAATAAACGACTTTGCCAGCCGGCTTTCTTTAGGGGAGCATCTTAACAGAGATATCAACCTTGATTATTCCGGAGGGGAAATGAAGCGTTCCGAGCTCTTCCAATTGATCTTGCAGGACCCGCAGCTTTTGCTGCTGGATGAGCCGGAATCCGGGGTCGACCTGGAAAACATTTCGATAATGGGAGGGGTTTTAAGCGAATACTTAAAGAAGGAAGGGAAATCTGCTTTGATTATTACGCATACCGGATACATCCTTGATTATATCAAGGCAAAAAAAGGATGCGTGATGATCGGCGGCAAACTTTGGTGTGTAGGAAATCCTAAAGAAATGTTCGAGGAAATCAGGAAGTCCGGTTATGAGAAATGCAGGGAGTGCCATGAGCCGAATAGAATTGAATAATTTTGAACCGCATGATAGGGATACGATTTTATCCGCTGGCATTGATTTAAGCGGATCATCACGGTCGGGGAGTTTCCTTCAGCAGGATGCCCATGCCAAATATATGCAAAGCTCGGCAGACGGGGTTGAGATTTTAAAAACCGAAGATGCATTGCGGGAGTTTCCGGAGGCAAAAGAATATTACGGCAGATCATTCAAAGCATTGGGCCGGGATTTTCCGCTTGATACAGAGGGCGGATATTTTATCCGGGTAAAGAAAGGAACGACGGTAGAGCTCCCTATCCAGGCGTGCCTATTCTTAAAAGCACAAGGGTTCAAGCAAAAAGTCCACAACTTGATCATAGTGGAGGAAGGGGCAAAGGCGCATCTTATCACGGGATGCTCTGCGGCGAAATCAGCGGATGAAGGTTTCCATCTTGGTATTTCCGAATTCTTCGTCCATAAAGGCGCCTATCTTAATTTTACCATGATCCACGCATGGAAAGAGGATGTTTCCGTAAGGCCTATAAGTATAGCCCTTGTTGATGAAGGGGCCAGTTTTATTTCTAATTATGTATGCCTTCGCCCGGTAAAAGATATTACCATGTATCCTACGGCTGTTTTGGGAGGAAACAAGGCGCGTGCCAGTTTCAATTCGCTTATCATGTCGCATCCGGGCTCACTCCAGGATATCGGCTCCAGGGTAATATTAAAAGCAAATGATACTCAGGCGGAAATTATTGCCCGGGCCGTGAGTTTAGGGGGGAAGGTCATTGCCCG
>VGKM01000115.1 GCA_016867005.1 Candidatus Omnitrophota bacterium
TACTGTTTCAGGCATGAACAGGCCGCAATCCATGCGGCAGATGCCTATGCCAGGTTAAGAAGAGAAGCCAGTGTCTGCATGGCGACATCAGGCCCGGGGGCATCAAACCTGGTTACAGGAATTGCTAATGCATATATGGATTCTGTTCCGCTAGTGGTTATAACCGGCCAGGTGGCGGTTTGGGATTTAAAGAAAACTCCTGTCAGGCAGCGCGGTTTCCAGGAATTAGATATAATTTCCGTAGTAAAATCGATTACCAAAGCAGCATTCCTGGTCAATCATGTTTCGGATCTGGCAAAAACTTTAGATAAGGCATTTTTTATCGCTCAAAGCCAAAGGCCTGGCCCGGTCCTTGTTGATATACCGATTAATCTGCAATACACAAGCACGGGAATCAGAAAACCAACTCCGGTCCTTAAGGAAAAGGGACCAAAGGCCTCCATATCAGCAGTCAAAGAAATTGCCGCTAAATTGAAAAGATCAAAGAGGCCTCTTTTTATAACAGGAGGAGGAGTGATTTTGTCCGGTGCAAGCCGGGAATTGTCAAGTTTAGTCAAGAAACATAATTTGCCTGTCTGTGCGACTTTAATGGGGCTTACCAGCGTTCCTTCTGAATATAAGTTTAATCTGGGGCTCTTAGGTTATGCAGGAACAAGGACGGCGCATATGGCTGTTAAAAAAGCTGATTTTATCCTGGGGCTTGGCACAAGGTTTGATAACCGCGCCCTTCCCTTAGCTAAAAAAGAGTTTTCCGGATCTGCTTTTATCGCGCATGTTGATTGCGATAAAAATGAATTGAACCACCGTGTCCGTGTCAATAAAGCGGTGCTATCGGATGCCGGATTTTTTATAAGCGGCCTGGCCAAAGAGTTACAGAAAAATAAATTTAGCAATAACCGAAAGTGGCTTGAGCAGATCGCTGCCTGGAAAAATGAATATACACAAAATAATACGGATAAGCTTAAGCCGGAGTTCATCATCAATGAGCTTTCGCAGATGTTAAGAGATAAAAAGGCAGTAATTACTACGGATGTCGGGCAGCATCAGTTGTGGACCGCGCAATTCTTTAAATTCAGGCGCCCTCATTCGTTTATTACTTCCGGAGGGCTGGGCACTATGGGATTCGGCTTGCCGGCGGCAATAGGGGCAAAACTTGCAGACCCAGAGGCATGCGTTATTAATATTACAAGCGACGGAAGCTTCCAGATGAACATCCAGGAACTGGCTACTATAAAAGACCTGGGGCTGGCCGTTAAAATCATCATTCTTAATAACAAATGCCTGGGGCTTGTGAGGCAAATCCAGGAGTATGCTTTTTGCGGCAGGTATGCTTCTACCTGTGTGAATAAAAAAGTCAATTTCTTAAAAATAGCTTCGGGCTACGGGATTGATTGTTTTTCCGTGAACAAAGAAGAAGATGTCATCCCGGCGCTCAAACGAATAGTTTCATCTAATAACAGCCTTTTAGCCGAGTTTATGATCGGAGAGCTTGAGAATGTGTTCCCGGCAAGGATAAAAGGCAAAGTGATTTATAAATAATGCCCCAGCTTAAATTTTCTATTTCTCTTCCTGTTTATAATTCAGGAAAATACCTTGAGAGCTGCTTGAAATCAATTTATGAGCAGGACTATCCTAAAGAGCTCATTGAAATCCTGGTTGTCGATGGGGGTTCAAGCGACGATACCTTAGAAATAGCCAAAGCTTATAATACCAGGGTTTTTCCTAACCCTAAGCGGTTAGGCGAATACGGTATGCAGGTAGCTGTCCAGAATGCAAGCGGTGATTTATTGATCTTATTTGCTGCCGATAACGGTTTAGCCGGCAGGGACTGGCTTAAAAAAGCTGAAGCTGCCTTCCTTGGTTATAAAGATTTATCCTGCGTCTGGGGCAAGATGATCGCTTCGGATAATGACCCTGTGATCATGCGCTATTATGAGTTGATTCAAAGCGAGCCGTTGGCTCATTTTTTGAACAAGAACCTGAACGCATACCTTAAAAAAGCAGAAACAAAGATTATTTGCGGGGCCGAATTTAAGGTCTTTAATGTAGACCCGGAGAAACCGTTGTGCTGGGGAGCTAACGGCATTGTTTACCGGTTAAAAGACGTAAAGTCGATCTTTTTAAGCGAGAAATACATCGGCGATAACGAGATTTTTCAGTACATGGTTGAAAAAGGCAGCAGCCAGGTCGCCTATTCTTTTAGCTTAAATATTTACCATCATACCGTTAGTTCGATTGGCCACTGGGTTTCCAAATGGAAAAGAAATTATACGCAGATTTTTCTTAAAACCAGGGGCCAGCGCAGGATCGACTGGTTTTATTGCGGTAATTTCCGTCTGAAGATGGCTCTTTGGCTGGCATATAGCTTGGTGCCTGTTTTTTCCATAGTGCATTCCATTTACCTGTCGGCCCGTGACAAAAATATTTACTGGATGTATCATCCGTTAATGTGTTTTTTGCAGACCGTAACGTACCTGTATTGGACCATTATTTTGCCGGAAGGAAGAAAGGCCTTAGCAGAGCATATTCTAAACAAACATGGGCAATGTATTAAGAAATAAATATTGGGTTTTATGCCTTGTTATCTTATTGGGTTTTTCGGTGCGCCTTTTCAGTGTGAATTATGGGCTCCCGTTTGTTGTAGGCCCTGATGAAACCAGGCAGATCCTTGATTCATTCAGTATGGCAAGCCGTATGAGTTTGCTGCCTCAGGAGTTTGCATATGCTGCTTTACACAAATATTTGTTATTAGCGGCCTACGGAACGTATTTTCTTCTCGGTAAGGTTTTTGGGGCGTTTGCCGATAAAATGGATTTTGCATTTAAATTTATCTCCCAGCCGTATAATTTCTATCTGATGGCACGGCTCTTAAGCGTTGCCTTAGGGACGTCGGTTATTTTCGCGGCCTATAAGACTGCAAAACTTTTGCTTGATGAGAAGGCAGGGTTGCTGGCGGCGCTGTTGGCAGCATTGAATTTCCATCTGATACAGCTTTCTTACTGGGCCAGTTCCGATATTCTTGTTGTATTTATTTCAGCCATAGCCTTTTTCTATATTTTAAAATTCCTGAAATTCCAAACGGCAAAAAATGCAATATTTGCCGGATTTTTTACGGGATTAGCTGTTTCTTCCAAGCTACAAGGGCTTCTATTTATTGTACCGTTAATCCTGGCAATACTTCTTGGCAAAAACAGATGGAAGTATTTGGTGGTAGCTTTATCAGTGTTTTGCGTTGGCGCTTTTATCGGTAACGCAGCTTATATATTTCAAGGCAGGCCTGCAATAGAACGTATAATTGTCCTTTCCCAGGAGGCCAAATTCGGGATTTCCAGCGCTCCCGTATTTTCGCATAACGTTTTCAGCGTTATTTTATGGTATGCGAAAGATCTAATAAGGCAAGATGGCATTATCGGGCTTGTTTATATCCTTGGGATAATTTATAGTTGTTTCTCGATGAAAAGAGAGAACTTGGTTTTTCTTTCATTGGCTGTCAGCTTTGCAGTATCGCTTAGCCTTTTATCGCTTCGGCAGGTGTATTATCTTGCAGCGTTTCTTCCGGCAGCATCTGTTTTTGCGGCAATAGCGTTAATTGATTTATCCCGTGTTTTTAGAAAAGCCAAGAAATTCGTTCTCGGCGGGATAATTACGCTCATTATCCTTCTGGGTTTAAAGGAAGCGATTCTTGCGCAAGTTATGCGCAGCTATCATGATACCCGTCAAAGGGCGATGGATTGGGTTGAGTCAAATATCCCTTTTGGCTCAAAGATCGCCCTTGATTGGCCGGAATTAAATGTACCTTTGCCTACGGATATACCTTTTATGTTTTGGACGGGTAATGCCAGGCACTATTACGAT
>VGKM01000116.1 GCA_016867005.1 Candidatus Omnitrophota bacterium
GAGAAGTTGAATTAATCACCCCTATCGCTATGGAAAAAGAATCGCGTTTTGCTATCCGCGAAGGCGGCCATACAGTAGGGGCAGGGGTTGTTACCGAGGTTATTGCTTAGGGAAAATGCAGAAAATAAGAATCAAATTAAAAGCATATGACCATCGCCTGTTAGACCAGGCGGTCGGAGAGATCGTAGAAACGGTAAGGCGTACCGGCGCCACTATTTCGGGGCCGGTACCCCTTCCCACAAAGAAGGAAATTTATACGGTTCTGCGGTCTCCCGTAATTGACAAAAAATCACGCGAGCAGTTTGATTTATCTACGCATAAAAGGCTCATCGATATTTTTGAGCCAACTTCTAAGACAATCGATGCGTTAAGGAAATTGAACCTGCCTGCCGGAGTGGATGTCGAAATAAAATAATCTAAGGAACCTATGATAGGCTTATTAGGGAAAAAATTAGGGATGACGAATATTTTCGCCGAGGACGGTTCAAACCTTGATGTCACGGTCATTGAGGCCGGGCCATGCGCGGTATTGTCGGTAAACGATAAGAATGTCCAGCTTGGTTTCGACAATCTTAGCGAGAAGCGCGTAAAAAAACCGGCTGCGGGAATGTTTAAGAAACTGAATATCTCCCCGCGTAAATATATCAGAGAGATCGCCAAGGATGCTTCGCGTGAATATAAGATCGGCGAAGAAATCAAAGTGGATTTATTTAAAGCAGGGGATTTTGTTGACATAACCGGTACTTCAATCGGTAAAGGGTTCCAGGGCGGTATGAAGCGCTGGCATTGGCACGGCGGGCCGGGAAGCCACGGGTCCACGTCACACAGGCGCGTAGGCTCTATCGGCTCTACTACTACTCCGGGGCGCGTATGGCGCGGGCATCATCTTCCCGGGCATATGGGAAATATCAAAGTTACAACTCAGAATTTAAAAGTAGTTAAGGTTGATATGGAAAACAATTTAATACTGGTTGAGGGCTCGGTTCCCGGCCATAAAAACAATTACGTTATTATTAAAAAAGCTATTAAGAAGAAACAAAAATAAAAATGGAAGCGATTACATTACCCGTATTTAATAAAGAAGGCAAAGAAATCGAAAGCATCAAGCTTGATGCGTCGGTTTTTGACGGCATGGTAAATGATGCAGTCATCTATCAGGCGATCATGGCTTACCGTGCAGGAAAAAGAGGCGGCCTTGCTGCTACAAAGACCCGCGGTGAAGTATCAGGCGGCGGAAAGAAGCCATGGAAGCAGAAAGGCACAGGACGTGCGCGCCATGGTTCGATCCGTTCTCCTTTATGGAGGCACGGCGGTGTAGTCTTCGGCCCCCACCCAAGAGATTTTTCTTATGCCCTTCCCAAAAAGATCAAAACACTTGCTTTAAAATCAAGCCTGAATGCAAAAGTCAAAGAAAATAATCTGATCGTACTGGATGCTTTCGAGCTTGATAAGCCAAAGTCCAAAGAAGCGGCAAGGGTATTTTTAAACTTAAAATTAAACGGAAAAGACAAAAAAGACGCAAGAAAGCTTTTGTTGCTGGAAAAGATAGATAATAAGTTGCTTTTGGCGCTGCGCAATATTGATTTGTTGGACATAAATGTCACAGGCAATACTAACGCTATGGAAGTCCTTTCTTCAAAGAAAGTCATAATAACAAAAGACGGCCTGGCCGACCTGGTTAAAAGGTTAAAGAAATGATGCAAAATTCTTATAATATAATTAAGACGCTTTTAAGGACCGAAAAATCTACTATTTCAGAGCCGGAAGGGAAATATTTGTTTCTGGTGTTGAAGAAAGCAAACAAGATACAGATCAAGCATGCAGTTGAAGAAATTTATAAGGTAAAAGTAAAAGACGTCAATTCCTATGTTTGCGCGGGCAAGTTAAAGAGGGTCCGGCATCAATTGGGTAAAACGCCCGATACTAAAAAGGCCGTTGTTACTTTAAAAGAAGGCCAGAAAATAACCACAGCACCGTAAACTTATAAAGCCATGGGCATAAAGAAATTTAAACCTACAACATCAACAAGGCGATGGATGAGCGGGCCGGATTTCAAAGAGATCACAAAAAGCGAGCCCGAGAAATCCCTGATTGCGCCTTTGAGAAGGACCGGAGGCAGGAATGCTTACGGCAGGATTACGACCCGCCATCAGGGCGGCGGACACAAGAAGATGCTAAGAATCATTGATTTTAAGCGAGATATTATTGATACGCCGGCAAAAGTCGTCGCTATTGAATATGACCCAAACCGCTCTTCGAGGATTGCTTTGGTAGAATATCCCAATAAAATCAAAAAATATATTATTGCGCCATTAGGATTAAAAGTGGGAGAAGAGGTCGTTGCAACTGACCAGAAAGACGCGGAGATCAAAGCAGGGAATTGCCTGCTTTTAAGGCATATCCCTTCGGGGACGTTGATACATAATATTGAATTAGCAAAAGGTAAAGGCGCGCAAATTGTACGTGGTGCCGGTACCAGCGCTCAGATCATGGCGAAAGAAGGGGATTTTGGGCACATTAAACTTCCCTCAGGGGAAATAAGATTAGTAAACCTGGATTGCCATGCCACAGTCGGCCAGGTCGGAAATGTAGAGCATGAAGCCATTCAAATCGGTAAAGCCGGAAGAAGCAGATGGCTCGGCATAAGGCCTACGGTCAGAGGTTTGGCCATGAATCCGGTTGATCATCCGCACGGCGGCGGCGAAGGTAAATCAGGCCAGGGTAATCCCCATCCGGTCAGTAAATGGGGCCAGCCGACTAAGGGCTACCGGACAAGAAGCCCTAAAAAGTATTCTAATAAATTTATTATTAAACGCAGAAAACCATAAAACGTAAACGAGGGGTTTAAGAAATGCCACGATCACTAAAAAAAGGCCCGTTTGTAGAAGAAAAATTGATAAAGAAAGTTGACCGTGCACGCCGGCAGGGAGCTCGTCAGGCGATTAAGACATGGTCAAGGCAGTCAACTATTATCCCGGATTTTGTCGGCTTTACGTTTGCGGTTTATGACGGCCATAAGCATATACCGGTTTTTGTTACGGAAAATATGGTAGGCCATAAGCTCGGTGAATTTGCGCCTTCCAGGATATTCCGTAAGCACGGCGGCGTCAAGGCCAAAAAAGCGGTTGAGAAGACATAATGATAGTTAAAGCAGAAGGAAAATTTTTGAGGGTATCGGCACCCAAAGTCAGGCAGGTAATGGATTTGATCCGCCATAAGGACGTTTTGGAAGCGCAAACACTGCTGGTCAACTTAAACAAAAGGCCGAAAGAATATCTGATAAAGATCCTAAATTCGGCAATAGCCAATGCTAAGGTAAAAGGTTTTAGCCCGGAGCAGCTTTACGTATCGTCAGCTATTTGTGATGTCGGACCTACCTGGAAGAGGTATAAAGCAGCGGCATTTGGCAGGGCGGCACCAATAAAGAAAAGGACGTCGCATATCAGGATAGAGTTAGACATTAAATCAGGAGAAAGTTAATGGGTCAAAAAGTAAATCCGTTTATTTTAAGGGTAGGTTTCATCAGGACTTGGCACAGCCGATGGTTTGCTGCCGGGAAAAACTTTCCGAAGTTCATCGAACAGGATTACAGGATCAGAAAACACATAAAGGCGAAATTTAAGCATGCTGCAGTCGCCAACATCATAATTGAACGCCTGGCCGATCGGGTTAAGATACGCATTCTTTCCGCAAGGCCGGGTATTATCATCGGCCGCCATGGGGCGGATATTGAAAAATTACGCGAAGACCTGAATGCTTTGGTCAAAGCAGAAGTTTCCATAGATATAGAAGAAGTAAAGAACCCGGCGCTTGACGCAAACCTTGTTTCTCAGAATGTTGC
>VGKM01000117.1 GCA_016867005.1 Candidatus Omnitrophota bacterium
TATTACAGGATCAAGGGCTTTATATTTGAAGCAGTGCCAATCGTGCTTTTGGGTGTATTGTTTATCAATGTCCTGATGTATGTTAAGGCATTTGATTTTGTCACCGGCATATTTGCCCCGGTTATACAGGGGTTATTCGGCCTTCCCAAGGAAGCAGTAGTCGCCCTCATAATCGGCTTCTTAAGAAAAGATGTGGCAGTAGGATTGTTGGGGCCGTTAGATCTGACTGCCAAACAATTGTTCATCGCGGCAACGTTGTTGGCCGTATCATTCCCTTGTATTGCTACTTTCATAGTCCTCCTTCAGGAGCTGGGCTTAAAAGACCTTGTAAAGGCAGCCTTAATTATGGTTGCCGTCACCATTGCAGTCGGGACGATCCTTAATTTCGTCATTATTCATTAAGATGAAAGCAGTAGCTTTGATTTCAGGCGGGCTCGACAGCATATTAGCCGCTTGTTTAGTCGGCAATCTGGGGATTGATATCTTGCCGGTAAATTTTAAGATCCCGTTTTGCCACAATATTAAAGAAGAAAAGCTTGCCCTTACGGCGCAAAATCTGACCAAAGAAAATTTAAAGAAAGATCTATTGATAATTGATATCAGCAAGGATTTTCTGGGGCTTTTAGAAAATCCTTGCCACGGCTTCGGCTCCAATATGAACCCCTGCATTGACTGTAAGATACTGATGTTAAAAGAAGCAAAGAAGCTGATGGAAGAAAAAGAAGCCCGGTTTGTAGTTACAGGAGAAGTTTTAGGGCAAAGGCCGATGTCTCAGCACAGGCAGATATTGCTTTCAATGCCTAAGAAATCCGGGTTAGAAGGGCTGGTGCTGCGGCCGTTATCAGCTAAGCTTCTGCCCGAAACTATACCCGAAGCTAATGGCTGGGTTAAAAGGGAAAGATTGCTGTCTTTCGGCGGCAGAGGCAGAAACGGGCAGCTCAGGCTGGCAGCATCTTTCGGGATCAAAGATTTTTCCTGGCCCGCGGGAGGATGCCTGTTAACTGACCCGGGATTCTCCAGGAAGCTGCGCGATTTAATTGGCCACAGTGAATTAAATATGGACAATGTAATGTTGTTAAAAGCCGGCAGGCATTTCCGTTTAGGGGATAAAATAAAATTGGTAGTCGGCCGCAACGAAAAAGAAAATGCAGAATTAGAAAGATTGGCAAAACAAGGGGATTATCTTTTTTATCCAAATGAATTAACGGCCGGCCCCACATCTTTAGGCAGGGGGGAATTTAGTAAAGAGCTGCTTGAGTTATCCGGCCGGATCACCTGCCGTTATTGTGATTTGAACGGAGCGCAAGCAACGGAAATAATTTACAAAAAGCATGGCCCGGGCGGTTCTGTAAGCATGCGGGTTTCTCCCATTGAAGAGGCGCAGCTCGGTGCTTTGAGATTGGCATAATAAGAGGGCAAAATGAGAAAAGAGGCGTTATTGTATGAAAAGCTTACCGATAAATTTGTCCGCTGTTCTTTATGTGCACATCGCTGTAAGATCGCCGACCAGAAATTCGGCTTTTGCGGGATAAGGCATAATTTGGGCGGAGAGCTCTTTACCTATGCATACGGCAAAGTTATTGCAGCTAACATTGACCCGATTGAAAAAAAACCGCTGTATCATTTCCTCCCCGGAACTTCGAGTTTTTCGGTTGCTACCATTGGGTGTAATTTTCGGTGTGACTTCTGCCAGAATTGGGAGATTTCCCAGTGTTCTTTCAAAGACGGGCATTGCGGGGGGACTGATTTTCCCCCTGAAAAAATAGTTGATGCCGCTTCTGACAGCGGGTGTAAAAGCATCTCTTATACTTATACCGAACCGACTGTGTTTTTTGAATATGCATACGAAACAGCGAAATTAGCCAGATCCAGAAACCTAAAAAATATTTTTGTCTCAAACGGCTATATGACCAGAGAATGCCTGGAGATGTTCCGTCCTTACCTGGATGCGGCAAATATAGACCTTAAATTTTTTAAAGACGAATCATACAAAAGGGTCTGTGCGGCTTCGCTGCAGCCGGTCCTTGATTCTATCATACTTCTTAAAGAGATGGGTATTTGGGTTGAGATAACTACGCTTGTTATCCCGGGTGAGAATGATTCAGACGAAGAATTGGGGGCAATCGCCGGATTCATCTCCGGGCTGGATAAAAATATACCCTGGCATGTTTCGCGTTTCCATCCCGATTATAAACTTAACCACCATCATCCCACTCCGGAGACGACTTTAGAAAAGGCCAGGGCCCAGGGGCTGAAGGCAGGGTTAAATTTTGTTTATGCCGGGAATATCTACGGTTTGGCAAGCGATACGGTTTGCCCCGGCTGCCAAAAAATATTGATTAAGCGGGAAGGTTTTGCTATTCTGGAAAACAATCTTTCTAAGGGAAAATGCCCGGAATGCGGCTATACTTTGCCGGGAGGATTTTCTATAAACCAATGATCAATAGGGCTATAAGAGCCGGTTTATTCCTGGCGTTATGCGTGCCGCTTGTTTCGGTATATTGCCAGAGCCAGGCCTTATCAAAGGAACAGATAGTCCAGATTGCTGTCGGAGAATTCCAGAAGCTGGGAGGCAATCTCCAGCAGAGGATCATTGTTTTTGATATAAATAACGGCAAATGGGAAAGACATTTTGCCACGATTGATAGAGACCTGCTTGCGAAGTTCGAGGTACTTCTGGACAAAGATTATCAGGCAGTTTGTTTTGCCCCAAAGCCCCGCGTGAGCAAAGAAGCAAAAAACATCTGGGTTTTTATAGACAGGATAACAGGATATGTCTTGGCGCTCTACGTTGAGAAATAAAGGCCCCTGTGGGGCGGGATGAAGAGATATAGGAAAGGAGAACAGATGAAGAGTGTACTATTTATTATCGTAGTGGCAGCGGTCGTTCTTTTGACTGGTGCAAACATAATTTTTGCGCAAGGGCCGGAGACAAAAGTTTTGCCGGATTTGACCGTTAATTCGATTGTCTTCTCGCCGCAGCCAAAGGCAGGGGAATTGATAGGCACGATTACGATTACCATTTCCAATATCGGCAAAAATGACGCAGGGGAAAATATCCTTAATTTTGAATGCGTTGCTTCGGACTGCGAGAAAGATTCTGATTGCCAGGCGATAAGCGATGCCTTAACCGGGACATTAGCAGTGCCTTCTATAAAGAAAAACGAGATCTTAGAGCTTACCTGGGTGCGCGCTAAAGAAGTCAGGTGGGTGACAGGCAATTATCTGGTTGCCGCTATAATAGACGGGGAAGGCAAAATAGAAGAATCAGATGAAACTAATAATAAAAAACAAGAAGTGGTCTTTTTAAAGCAGTTTTCTCCGGAAAGATGATCATTTGACTTATTTCGTTTTTGCTTGACAACTAATTTTATAAGGTCTATATTATCTTATAATATTTACGGGGAGGTCGTTGTTGCGGCCTGAGAGTTCTGCGGAGTTGCCAGCAGATGACCCGACGAACCTGACCTGGATAATGCCAGCGTAGGAAGGAGGAGGTAATGTTGGATTTCATTGTCCCTGTGCTGTAGCAGCATGGGGTTTTTTATTGCGGATGCAGAGAACAACTAACTTCAAATAAAGAGAGGATGAATATGAAATTAGACGACATAAAGATCTCAAAAGCGATAATAGAATCATATAGCGAAAAGTTAATTAAGGCATTGGATGTTGATGTGGCTATAGTCGGAGCAGGCCCCGCAGGCATGGTATGCGGGTATTACCTTTCAAAAGCAGGCAGGAAAGTGGCCCTGTTTGAAAGGAAGCTTTCAGTCGGAGGGGGAATGTGGGGTGGAGGCATTATGTTTAATGAAATAGTGGTGCAGGA
>VGKM01000118.1 GCA_016867005.1 Candidatus Omnitrophota bacterium
TCGCCTCTGGAGAGGGCGCCGGTAACAGTGTCAAGCCCGGCGAACCCGGAAGAGAAAAAAGAGGCCCAGCTCGGCGATGGCGCGCCGTTTAGCGCCTTCGTGTTCAAATCGATTTCCGATCCATACGTAGGCCAGCTTAGTTTATTGCGTATTTTTTCCGGCTCGCTCGCTTCAAATACAAGTTTTTATAATGTGAACAAAAAAGCCAGGGAAAGAATCGGGCCGGTTTATATGCTCCAGGGCAAAGAACAGAGGGCAGTGGAGAGCGCATCATGCGGCGATATTGTGGCTATTGCGAAGTTAAAAGATACGGTAACAGGGGATTCTCTGGCAAGCGACGAAAAAAACCAGGCGGTCTTTGAGAAAATGATTTTTCCGGAACCTGCGATTTCTGCTTCGGTAAAGCCGAAATCCCGGGCTGACGAGGATAAAATAAGCGGGGCTTTACATAAGCTGACTGCAGAAGATCCGACTTTCAGCGTTACCCATGACGCGCAGAGCAAAGAATTGATTGTCTCCGGGTTAGGAGACCTGCATTTGGCGGTCATGGTCGGCAGGATCAAGAAAAGATTCAATGTTGATGTGGAGCTCGGCAAGCCAAAAGTTTCTTACAAAGAGACAATAACAAAAACAGCCCATGTGCAGGGTAAATTCAAGCGCCAGTCCGGAGGCCGCGGCCAGTACGGGGATGTAGTCATTGATATTGAGCCGCTGGAGAGAGGAAAGGGTTTTGAATTTGTGGATAAGATCTTTGGCGGCGCTATCCCTCGCAATTTCATTCCTTCGGCGGAAAAAGGCATTATCCAGGCCTGCTCTGAAGGCGCCGTTGCAGGTTATCCCATAGTGGATATCCGCGTGAAGCTGGTCGATGGCTCCTATCATGACGTCGACTCATCAGATATGGCGTTTCAAATCGCAGGGGCTATGGCTTTAAGAAAAGCGGTTGCAGAGGCAGGGCCGGTATTATTGGAACCGGTAATGGATATAGACGTATCAATTCCCGAGGAGTTTCTCGGTGCGATATCCGGCGATATCAATGCGCGCAGGGGCCGCATGGCAGGCATGGAAGTAAAAGGAAAGACCCAGGTAGTAAAAGCACAGGTCCCGTTAGCAGAGATGTTCACTTATGCCAATGATCTGCGCTCGCTTACCGGAGGGCGCGGTTCTTACACTATGCGTTTTTCGCATTACACGGAAGTGCCGCATAAAATTGCCGCGGGCATTATGAGCCAGTATCAGGCATCCAAAAAACAGGAAGAGGTATAAATGAAGATAGCAGTATTTGCGATCCCGGAAATTTCTGCCGGCAAATATAATCTTAAAGATTCAAGGCTTGATGAAGTCGATAAGCTGGTAAAAGCAAAGAAAAAAACATACATCCAGGCGGAGCTCGTCGGCGAACAAGACGCCCTCCAGGCAGATGCGATCCTTGTCTTATCCGATGCCAGGGCAGACCTTATTCTGAAGGATCTGGATTTTGTGGAGACGCGGCTTACAAGGGCCGGCGATGAAGGGGAGAAACAATTGTTGAATAAATTAAAAGCAGCCCTGGAGAAAGAACAGTTTGTCAATTCCTTAAGTTTCGATGAAAAAGAGCAGCAGTTTCTTGTTACCTATGGCCTTTTTACCAATAAAGCCGTGATCGCAGCAGAGAAGAGCGATTTAGAGGACTTAAACAATTTGTTGCTGCGGGCAATGAAGGAAGCGGGTTTTATCAGTTTCTTTACCGCCGGGGAAAAAGAGACCCGCGCCTGGCTTATTAGAAAAGGAGAAACCGCCTGGGATGCAAGCGGCGCAATCCATTCGGATATCCAGCACGGCTTTATCCGTGCAGAGATCATCAGTTTCAGCGATTATATACAGGCAGGAGGCGAGACCGGGGCAAAGCAGGCCGGAAAGCTCAGGCTTGAGCAGAAAAGCTACGTTATGCAGGATTGCGATTTAGCGACCTTCCGTTTTAACAAATAATAATTACCGGAGGAAATTGAAAAATGGTTAAAGTTAAGCGTGCATTGATCAGTGTTTCCGATAAAACAGGTATTGTTGATTTTGCCAAAGAGCTTAAAAAGATGGGCGTGGAAATTCTCTCGACCGGCGGCACTGCAAAGGCCCTGAGGGAAAATAATATCGAGGTAATAGATGTTTCTGATTATACCGGCTTCCCGGAAATGCTCGACGGAAGAGTAAAGACCCTCCATCCTAAAATCCACGGCGGCCTGTTGGCGCTGCGTAATAACAAAGAACATATGGATACAATCGCAAAACACGGCATCGGTTTAATTGATATGGTAGTCGTGAATTTATACCCTTTTGAGAAGGTAATCCAAAAGCCGGGCGTGGAGATAGAAGAAGTGATCGAAAATATCGATATCGGAGGCCCGTCAATGCTGCGTTCTGCTGCAAAAAACCACCAGTCTGTGGCGGTAATCTGCGATCCACAGAGGTATCCGCAGGTATTAAAAGAGCTTAAAGGCAACAATAATTCAATTTCAAAGGAAACACTTCAGGAACTTGGGATCGAAGTTTTTCGGGTAACCTCTAATTACGACGGCGTAATAAACAAATATTTAAAAGAGCATATTTTGAAGCAGGCGGCGCCTGCAGGCGAAAAATTCCCGAAAGAACTAAAATTAGATTTTTTAAAGATACAGGAATTACGCTATGGAGAAAACCCCCATCAGAAAGCAGCCTTTTACCGACAAACCGGCACAACACTAGGGATAAGCGCAGCCAAACAGCTTTGGGGAAAAGAACTCTCTTTTAATAACATCCTGGATTTGAATGCCGCAGTCAATATCGTTAAAGAGTTTGAAATGCCTGCGGTTGTTTTTGTCAAACATAATAACCCCTGCGGGGTTTCGGAAAATAAAGATTTGTTGAAGGCATATAAAGATGCCTGGGCAGGCGATAAGCTTTCTGCATTCGGAGGGATCGTTGCCGTCAACAGGAAAATAGATTTAGCGCTGGCGAAATTAATCGCTAAAAGCGGGTTCCTGGAATGCGTGATCTGCCCTGCTTTTGAGGCGGCAGCGCTCAATTTATTAAAAGAAAAAAAGAATCTGCGCCTTCTTGAGTTGCCTCAGATGCTGGAAAAAGTCGAGCAGCCTGATTTTAAGCGGGTCAGCGGCGGGTTGTTAGTCCAGGACGACGATACCCTTACTTTGGACAGCCAAACCCTGAAAGTCGTTACAAAGAAAAAACCCTCGGCAAAAGAAATGGAATCGCTTATTTTTGCCTGGAAAGTGGCAAAACACGTAAAATCCAACGCAATAATCCTGGCCCGGGGGACAAAAACCGTAGGCATCGGCGCCGGGCAAATGTCCAGGGTGGATTCGGTGTTTATTTCTACGAAGAAAGCGGGAAAACTTTCCGCAGGTTCTGTGCTTGCCTCCGACGCATTCTTTCCGAAAGAGGATGCGATACAGCTTGCAGCAAAATATAAGATTAAAGCCATTATCCAGCCAGGCGGTTCTATAGCTGACGACCAGATTATTAAAATGGCAGATAAGCATAAAATTGCCATGGTTACGACCGGCATCCGCCATTTTAGGCATTAGGTGTTAGGTGGCAGGTGTTAGGGCTTGCCTATTACCTATGGCCTAAAACCTAAGACCTAAGATGATTTATTCCGAAGCTATCCAGTATCTCGAAAGATTAATCAACTACGAAAAAATCCCGGTTTATCCTTATGAGGAGTCCTTGAAATTAGAGCGTATCAAGGGTTTTTTGTCTCTGGTGGGCAACCCGCAGGATTCCTTAAAATGTATCCATGTCGCAGGGACAAAAGGCAAGGGTTCTACCTGTGCATTTACCGCCTACATA
>VGKM01000119.1 GCA_016867005.1 Candidatus Omnitrophota bacterium
GGAGCTCTTTGCCATCTGAGTCAGGATGCCAGAACATTCCCTTACCTGCGAGACGCTTCCCGGAGAAGAACTGATAGACGGCTCAAAGATCACCTGGATCGAGTCAATAATAACTACATCGGGTTTCAGCTTTTTAATATGCTCGGCTATCAAAGATAAATCCGTCTGATTGACAATATACAGGCTGCCTTCTGTATGGGCCTCTCCGAGGCGCTTTGCCCTCAGGGTTGTCTGATGCACGCTTTCTTCGCCGCTTACATAAAGGACTGTTTTATCAAACTTTGAAATTTGGTTTGATACCTGCAGGGCGATCGTGGATTTTCCTATTCCCGGGTCTCCGCCGATCAGGGTAACAGAGCCGTTTACAATACCGCCGCCAAGCACCCTGTCTAATTCAGGCATGCCTGTTTTAATCCTGGCGTCGGGCGCGGCCTTAACGTCTTTTAATAAGACCGGTTCTTCTTTATACAAAGAAACGCGCTCTTTTGATTTTGCAGACGGCTGTTCAAAATCCTCTTCAACAAAAGTATTCCAGTTATTACAATCCGGGCACCTTCCCAGCCATTTAGGCGTTTGGTAGCCGCAGCTTGTGCAACTAAATATTGTTTTGGTCTTCATTAATCTTTAATGTCTTTACCCTTATAAAACAGCTTCCAGGGGTTGCGCTTGAGGTCTGCCATTAAGGCATCCAGATTATTATATATGGAATCGTCACTTACCAATTTCCCGATAGTGCCGGTACCGCTGTTGATCTTAAGTATCGTCTCATCTATATCGGTTACGATTTTCTTTGCCATTGCCCCGATTTCCTGCATTGCAATCGGGTCTTCGCCTATTAATGAGCCATTCTTTGCCAAAATGTTATTTTTATCTACCCCAGGCATGACCTCAATGTATTTTTCGCCTAAAAGCCCCAGTGTATTTACCCATACGGAAGAATCAACCGGGATCCTGGTGCCTTTTTTAATCCGTGCGGCAATCTCAACCCGGGTCTTGCCGTCCTCGCCCGGGGCCATAAATTTGATATGCTTTACCAGGCCCACATCCACCCCGGCAAACCTGACGGGAGCGCCTAATTTTACCCCATTCACAAAATGGAATACGAAATTTATGTCATAAGCCGAGGACCAGGTTTTGATACCCCCTATTGAAAGGACAAAAAAGGCCAGGATAAAAAGCCCGATAAAAACAAAAAACCCTACTTTCATTTCAAGTTTTGTCTTTCCGAATATCATGTTATATCCTCCGTCTTATAAAACAACTTTATTGTCGTGCTCAAGGGTCTCTGTAATGGGCCCCTGCGCAAGGCCGTTAATAAACTGGTATACTACGGGATGGTCTGTTTTCTGAATCTGTTCGGAAGTGCCGTCGGCAATTATTTTGCCCTGGTACATCATAACGACCCTGTCCGCGATTTTATAAGCGCTTTTCATATCGTGAGTGACGACGACAGAAGTCACTTTCAGCTTATCATGCAGCGACCTTATCAATTCATTTATACTGTCAGCGGTAATAGGGTCCACGCCGGTTGTCGGCTCATCATATAGGATAATCTCAGGGCGCACGCAGATCGCGCGCGCCAAAGCAACGCGTTTTTTCATGCCTCCGCTTAATTCCGATGGCATGAGATTTCCTACCCCGCATAAGTCAACCATACACAAGGACTCTTCAATCCTCTCCAGAAGCTCTTTATGCCCGATATTTGTATGCTCTATCAAACCAAAACCTACGTTTTCCCCTACTGTCATAGAATCAAAAAGCGCCCCTCCCTGGAAAACCATGCTTACCTTAAGCCGCAAGGCATCCATATCCTCTTCGCTTAATTTATCAACTTCTTTATCATCGATAAATATCCTGCCGGAATCAGGGCGCAGGATCCTTACGATGTGTTTTAGAAGTACGGATTTGCCGCAGCCGGAACGGCCGATAATAACGCATGTCTCTCCGGTATTTACCTTAAGAGACAGGTTATCCAGGACCTTTTTGCTGCCGAAATTTTTGCAGACGTTTTGAATGTCTATCATGGGAAAATAAAATAAAACAGTGCCGTGAAGAAACAATCGGCAATAATAATCAAAATAAAGGTAGTTACAACTGATTTAGTAGTCGCCTGCCCCACGCCTTCTGCGCCGCCTTCTACATTAAAACCCTCATAGCAGCTGACAAGAGCAATGATCATTCCGAAAAATACCGACTTAAAGATACCGGTGAACAGGTCTTTGTATAATAATGCATCAAAGGTAACATGCATGTACATACTGGATGATATCCCCAGCTTAAATACGCAGATTATGTAACTTCCGAATATGCCTATGGCGTCAGCGTACAAAGTCAAAAGCGGCAAAACCAAAGTAAGCGCCAGAAACCGCGGCACAACAAGATACCTGATGGGGTTGCTTGCCAATGTTTCCAGGGCATCTATCTGCTCGGTTACCTGCATTGACCCGAGTTCTGCGGTAATCGCCGCGCCGACCCTGCCTGCTACGACAAGGGCAGTAATCACCGGACCTAATTCCCTGACAACTGAAAGCGCCACCATACTGGCGATATAAATCTCTGAACCGATACGCTGCATAAAATAAGCTGTCTGCAGGGCAAAAATAAAGCCGATAAATAAAGCAACCAACGACACTATCGGCAAGCTGTCAAATCCCGCTTTTTTTATCTGCTCAAGGGTACGGTCCTTATTGAACGGCGGCGTAAAGATCATCCAGAATGTCTGGAAAGCTAAATTCGCAATCCCCCCCAGAAAATGCATAAACTGGATGATATTCCTTCCAACGGAAATAAAAAAGTTGTTCAGTATCATTCGAAAATAAGCTCCTCATTGCGCCGCGTAACTTTGACTTGCGAACCATCTTTAAATTTCTTCGAGATTATCTCCGATGCCAAAGGATCCTCCAGGAACCTCTGTATGGTGCGCTTTAAAGGCCTGGCCCCGAATACCGGGTCAAAACCTTTCTCGATCAAAAGCTCTTTTGCCTCGCTTGAGACCTCCAGCGAAATATTCTGCTCCTTAAGCCGCGCTGCGACGTAACCGATCTCAATATCGATAATACCCACCAGGTCCTCTTTTACAAGCGGCCTGAAAACAATGATATCGTCGATACGGTTTAAAAATTCCGGCTTAAAGGTGCGCTTGACTTCTTCCAGAAGCTTATCTTTCATTTCCTGATAAGTGACTTCTTCTTTCTGTGTCTTAAAACCTAACGAGCCGGTCTTACGGATCAATTCTGCTCCGACATTGGAAGTCATGATCACCAGGGTATTGCGGAAATCGACTTTTCTGCCGAAGCTGTCAGTGAGGCGGCCGTCTTCAAACACCTGAAGCAGTAAATTAAATACATCCGGATGTGCCTTCTCGATCTCATCCAGCAGGATCACCGCATACGGCCTGCGCCGCACTCTTTCGGTAAGCTGGCCGCCCTCTTCATAACCGACATATCCGGGAGGCGCGCCGATCAGGCGGGAGACATTAAATTTCTCCATGTATTCCGACATATCTAATTGCAATAATGCGTCCTCGTCTCCGAACATAAATTCAGCCAAAGCCCTTGCAAGAAGGGTCTTCCCGACGCCAGTCGGCCCTAAGAATACAAATGAACCAATCGGGCGCCTGGGGTCCTTAATGCCTGCGCGCGAACGCCGGACTGCCTGCGCTATGGCAGCAATTGCCTCTTTTTGCCCGACGACTCGCTTGTCCAGCTCTTCTTCTATCTTTAATAACTTCTCACCCTCTTTTTCTTCGAGGCGGAATATGGGGATCCCGGTCCATTGCGCGACGATTTTTGCTATGTCCTCTTCTGTTACTTCCGGCCGCA
>VGKM01000120.1 GCA_016867005.1 Candidatus Omnitrophota bacterium
ACCTTGGACAGATTAAATAAGAAAGTAAAGGTTGAGGACATCATTGAGGACTGTAGAATAGCCACAAAATGCGGGCTTTTTCCGCATATTACAATTATGTTCGGCTACCCGTGGGAAAATTACTCTGATGCTTTAAAGACGCTGGATCTAGGCAGATGGCTTTTGAAAAAAGGTTACGCATATACCATGCAGGCAACATTGGTCATCCCTTATCCCGGAAGCATATTGTTTAGAGAAAGCAAGGCCCAGCGCCTTTTGCGCACAATGGATTGGAATGAATATGATATGAAACAGCCGGTCTTAACCAGCCACATACCCGATGATTTACTGATGGGGTTGGTGCAAGACATGTATAAAGTATCGTTTGAACCGCAATTTATTTTAAGAAAGATCTTATCGATCAGAGATGCCGATGACCTAAGGTATGCGTTGCGTGCGGCAAATAAAGTATTTGGGCATGTTTTTGACTGGAGAGGAAGACGATGATCTGGCATGCTGTAGGCATCATTGCAACCGTTTTGACTTCGTTTTCTTTTATTCCCCAAATCATAAAGGCCATAAAGAGTAAATCGGTAAAAGACGTCAGTATTGTGACTTTATTTCAGTTCTCCTTGGGCGTAAGTTTTTGGACATTGTATGGGGTCTATTTAAAGAATCCCATTATTATCGCGGCAAACATTACGACACTTGCGACTTTATTGTGCCTTATATGGCTGTATTTTAAGTTCAGATAACATAAGGAGGGTTTTGTGTCAGTAGTAATAATCACAGGTTCTTGCGGGTTGATCGGTTCAGAAGCTGTGGGTTTTTTCTCGGAACTTGGGCTTGAGGTAGTTGGCCTTGATAATAATATGCGTGAGAAATTCTTTGGTAAAGACGGTTCAGTCATCTGGAACAAGAAGCGTTTACAAAGAAAATATAAGAAGTATACCCATTTTTCCGCTGATATCCGGGACAGGGATGCAGTTTTTAGGATCTTTAAAAAATACGGCAAAGATATTTGCCTGGTAATTCATACTGCGGCTCAGCCCTCGCATGATTGGGCTGCCAAAGACCCGATGCTTGATTTCCAGGTAAATGCCCTGGGAACCGTGGTTTTGCTTGAGGCGGTAAGGCAATACAGCCCAAAAACTGTTTTTATTTTTACTTCAACCAATAAAGTATATGGAGATAGGCCTAACAGCCTTCCATTGATCGAGAAGCAAGAAAGATATGAATTGCCCGAAGGGCATAAATATTATTCGGGGATCGATGAATCAATGAGTATTGATAACTGCCTGCATAGTGTCTTCGGGGCTTCAAAAGTAAGCGCCGATATCCTCGCTCAGGAATACGGCAAATACTTCGGCATAAGGGCCGGCATATTCCGCGGCGGATGCCTTACAGGGCCTGCTCATTCCGGCGCAGAGTTGCATGGTTTTTTATCATACCTGGTCAAGTGCGCAGTAACAGGCAGGCCGTACTCGATTTTCGGGTATAAAGGCAAACAGGTGCGCGATAATATCCATTCATATGACCTGGTAAATGCTTTCTACCATTTTTTTAAGAATCCCAGGTGCGGCGAGGTCTACAATATCGGAGGGGGAAGATTTGCCAATGTTTCGGTGCTTGAAGCGATTAAAATGCTGGAGAAGCTTACAGCAAAGAAGTTTAATTTTGAATACGTCCAGCAGAACAGGTGCGGCGACCATATTTGGTGGATAAGCGACTGTGGTAAATTTAAGTCGCATTATCCAGAGTGGGATTATAAATATAACATTGAAGACACGATAAATGAGATATATCAAGCGCAAAAGGAATGGATATGAAATATAAAACTATATTGATCACCGGCGGAGCAGGATTTATCGGAAGCAACCTTGCGGTGTCGTTCAAGAATAGATACAGGGGGCTTGAAGTCATTGCTTTGGATAACTTAAAGCGCCGCGGGAGCGAAATGAACCTGGCACGCCTTAAAGAAAACGGTGTCGATTTTATCCACGGCGATATAAGAAACCCGGAAGACCTGACATTGAATAAGAAGATAGGCCTTGTTATTGAATGTTCTGCTGAGCCGTCTGTTTTGGCGGGATACGGTACAAACCCCAAATATATTATAAATACGAATCTCCTAGGTACTGTGAATTGTTTGGAGTTAGCACGGGTAAACAAGGCAGATGTTATTTTTCTGTCTACGAGCAGGGTTTATCCGTATGAGGCAATAAACAATATTAAGGCGCAAGAAAAGGCCACAAGGTTTGACTGGGAAAATAAAAAAGGTATTTCTGAAAGCTTTACTACCTCCGGAGCAAAGACCCTTTATGGGGCAACAAAACTTGCCAGTGAGCTATTGCTTGAAGAATATGCCGCATCTTATGGCATAAAGGCAGTAATAAACAGGTGCGGCGTGGTTGCAGGGCCCTGGCAATTCGGGAAAGTCGACCAGGGGATTTTTACTTACTGGCTGTTAGGGCACTATTTTAAGAAGGAGTTAAAATATATCGGTTTCGGAGGAAAAGGTAAACAAGTAAGAGACCTTTTGCATGTATCGGACTTGTTTAATCTAATAGATAAGCAGGCAAATCAAATGGATAAGGTAAACGGAAAGATTTACAATGTCGGAGGGGGAAGGTTTGCAAACCTCTCTTTAAGGGAGTTGAGCGCCTTGTGCGCTAAAATTACCGGCAATAGTATAAAGATTGGAAACGAAAATAATACAAGGCCCGGGGATATTTAGATTTATATAAGCGATAACAGCAGGGTTGCTCACGATCTGGGATGGGCGCCTAAAAAAAACGCCGAAGAAATATTGATGGATACATTCAGGTGGATTAAGAATTTTGAAAAGCAGCTGAAAGATCTATAGGGACTGTCCCTGAAAGGAATCAAGATGAAAGGTATAATTTTAGCCGGAGGAAAAGCTACCAGGTTATACCCGATTACAAAAGGAGTATGCAAGCAACTGCTCCCTGTTTATGACAAGCCGATGGTCTATTATCCCTTGTCGGTTTTACTTCTGGCCGGAATCAGAGAGATACTTATTATTTCCACACCCAAAGATACACCCCGATTCAGGGACTTATTAGGCGATGGCAGCCAGCTGGGAGTTAAGTTTTGTTATGAAGTACAGCAGGAGCCCAGAGGGATAGCCGAATCTTTGATAATCGCAGAAGATTTCCTGGCCGATGATTCCGTTTGCCTTATTTTGGGCGATAATATTTTTTACGGGCATAATCTGGGCGATCTATTAAGAGAGGCAGTCAGCATAAAAGACGGAGGCGTGATTTTTGGTTATTATGTCAAAGACCCCAGAAGCTACGGGGTCATTGAAATGAATGCAAGAGGGAAAGTAATATCAATCGCGGAAAAGCCGAAAAACCCTAAATCAAACTTTGCTGTTACGGGGCTTTATTTTTATGACAATAAGGCAATAAAAATTTCAAAAGGGCTCCGTCCTTCAAAAAGAGGAGAGCTTGAGATCACAGATCTTAATAACGAATACCTTAAGAGAGGCAAGCTTAAGGTTAAATTACTGGACCGCGGTTACGCCTGGCTTGATACCGGAAACAGCGATTCTTTGATTGATGCTTCGATGTTCATCAAGACAATTGAAGACAGGCAGGGCCTGAAAATCGGCTGTATTGAAGAAATCAGCTACAGAATGGGCAATATTAATAAAAAACAATTACTGATTTTAGCTGAAGAAACCG
>VGKM01000121.1 GCA_016867005.1 Candidatus Omnitrophota bacterium
GCCCCGGGATAGCGCAAATAAATACCGGAACCAGATCCATACAAAGAAGCTCGGAAATGCTTAAACCGCCGGGTTTAGTGATCATGACATCGGAAGCTGCCATTAGCTCTTCAACGTTGTCGACAAACCCCAGCACCTTGAGCCCGGGGTAATTTTTGCTTGCCAAAGAATCAAAAAGTTTCTTGTTATTTGCGCAAACCGCCAAAATCCGGATTTTACCTGCAAGAATTTTTACTATTTTCTCGATCGGTCCGATACCAAAAGAGCCGGTCATTACCAGAAGCGTGAATTCATCTTCCGCTATCCCGAGCTTCCGGCGTAAATCAGCCCGGTCAAAACTTTTGCTAAACTTTAAATCAACAGGTATTCCAAAACACTTGATATTATTTTCTTCTATTCCCTCTTTCATAAGTAATTTCTTCGTAAAAGACGACGCAACAATATAGCGGTCAGTACCTTTTGTCAGCCAAAACGGATGCACGCCAAAATCAGTTATCACGGTTATTACGGTCGAGTTGATTATTTTCTTGGTTTTTAATCTTGCGGCAATTTCGGAGGTCAAAAAATGCGTCGAAATTATATAGTCGGCATTCTTAGCCGTTAATAGGCGCGCAAAATCCTTGGTATTGGAATGATTTAAGAAAAACGCTAATGCCCTGGTAAGAAAACGCAAGGGGCCAACGCTAGTCAGCCAAAAAGCAGCTGCCCAGATAAAAGGAACCCTTCTGATCAGGAAATTATATCCCCGGTTATAACTGTTCTTAAAAAAAGGCGTAGAGCTGTCCAGCACATCCAGGATCTCGGCATCGACATCCTGATAATTTTGCCGGATGTAACGAAAGATTGCCTCTGCGGCCTTTAAATGGCCTGCCCCGGCCGAAGCATAAGTTATAATAATTTTCATTTACTTTAAGATTATTTCTGCCGCATCAGACAGGGTATTTGCGGTAAAATCGGGGGTTATCCGCCATTTGTCTTTGTTTTCCGGCCTTTCCTTCCCGGTAAACACTAAAATGGTCTTAAGTCCGCTTACTTTTCCTGCTTCTACATCGCGAATTGTATCACCGACAAAATAACTGTTTTTGATATCGATATTCATTTCTTTTGCTCTGGCGTCGGAAACTGCCTTATGCACAAGCCCTGCCTTGGGTTTACGACAGGAGCAATCTTCCGCCTCTTGATGAGTGCAGTAATAAACGCCGGCTATAGTTACGCCGGATTTTTTAAGAACAGCCAGCATATTTTCGGTAATCAAGTCAAGCGTGCCTTTAGAATAAAGCCCTTTTGATACTCCGGCCTGATTAGAGATCACAAACAGTTTTATACCGCTCTCACTTAGTTTTTTCAGGGCCTGCTCGACTCCGGGGATAAAATGAAACTCTTCCCAGCCAGTTACATATTTAAAATCGCCGGGGTACATATTTATTACCCCATCCCTGTCCAAAAACACTGCTTTCATTTCTTCTTTCTCAGGTTCCAGATGATTTCTCTGTACTTCAAATAACTTACAAACTGGTAAAGGCCGCCGAAAAATGCTATCGCAAGGCCGACAGAACCGTCTCTAAAACCCTGTTTCGTAATATAGGTACGCATAAAGCGGTCATAAGTCCTCCAGAGAAAACGGCCCAGTTTCATCGGCTTATTTTGATTAAACCACTTTTGCGCTTCCCAGGTTGTCTGCCTGTTCAGCTTATTCAGGAAATCCTCAAGGCTGCGGTAAGAATAATGTATTAGATCACACTTAAGGTGGCCGCATGGGTCAGGCATAAAAGCCCGCGGATGCACTGCCACCTCTTCATATTTAAACATATCCTTTCGGAATAGCTTCAATTGCGGGCTGGGATACCACCCGCCGTATTTTACCCAGTAATCACCGATATAATTCCTGCGGGGGATGGTAAAGCCGTTTTCCAGAGGGTTTCCCGATAATACCCTGGTTATCTCTTCTTTTAATTCCGGGGTGATTATCTCATCCGCATCCAGGCTAAATACCCAGTTATTTCTTGCTTGTCCGTAAGCCCAATTTCTATGCGCACCCTCGATTTCCATACGGCGCGTGAATATTTTATCCGTATAAGCCCGGGCAATTTGAACTGTGCTATCAGAGCTCTCGTCGTCAACAATGATAATCTCATCTGCCCACAAAGCTGAATCGAGGCACCTCTTTATCCGCGACTCTTCGTTCTTAACTAATACTACAATCGATAGAGCAGTTTTGTCTTCCATATTTTATGCCTTCACAGCTTTTTTTATACAGTCACAAACATACCTGATCTGTTTTTTGCTTAAATGAGGAAATATCGGGAGGGAAATAATCTCTTTAGCTGTCTTTTCAGAAACAGGAAAATCCCCTTCTTTGTAACCTAAGCTGCGGTATGCGGGCTGCAAATGCAAAGGTATAGGATAATGGATTATTGCACCGATCCCCTTATCTCTAAGGCAGTTATAAACCCGCTCTCTTTTATTTGTCCTTATGGCATAAACGTGGTAAACGTGTTTAATGCCATCCTCTGATGACGGAGTGATAACCGAAGGAACATCTTTAAAACGTAAATTGTAATAAAAAGCAGCTTCCTGGCGCATCTTGTTCCAGGCATCGATCTTCTTTAATTTTTCCCTCAGGATAGCTGCCTGCAGTGTATCAAGCCGCGAATTATAACCGATAATTGCATGTTCGTATTTAGAAATACGGCCATAGTCCCTAAGCATCAATAGTTTCCTGTAGATTTCATCACTATTGGTAGTAACCGCACCGCCGTCCCCTAAAGCCCCGAGGTTTTTAGTCGGATAAAAACTAAAGCACCCGACATCGCCCATAGAGCCGCATTTTACCCATTGTCCGTCGGAAAGCCTCATTGAAGCCCCATGGGCCTGAGCTGCATCCTCAATAACTTTTAACCCATTGGCCTTTGCGATTTTTAAAATCTGCTGCATTTTTACGGGCTGGCCATAAAGATGCACA
Source organism: Candidatus Omnitrophota bacterium (assembly GCA_016867005.1). Classification (GTDB taxonomy): domain Bacteria; phylum Omnitrophota; class Gorgyraeia; order Gygaellales; family Profunditerraquicolaceae; genus VGKM01. Next base: position 2,963 of record VGKM01000121.1, read on the forward strand.
GGAATTACCGCCTTGGTCCTTTTTGTTACCGCCTTTTCCAGCGATGCGATATTAATATTATACGAATCTTCTTCAATATCGACGAATACCGGGCGGGCTCCGGTGTAACTGACCGCCAGCGCCGTAGCAATATAGGTAAAATCAGGGACGATTACCTCATCTCCCTCTCCGATATCAGAGCATAATAGGGCCAGGAACAACGCAGCGGTCCCGGAGCTTAATCCGACGCAGAATTCGCTTCCGCAGTATTTGGCGAATTCTTTCTCAAACGCAAGCTCATCCAAACCTAAAATAAAATCACTTCTTTTGATCGTCCTTTTTATCGCTTTATTGATCTGTGTCTTGATCTCTTTATGCTGTGCCCCTAAATCGCAAAACGGAACTTTCACATAAGCCTCCTGGTTGCATCAAAAACTTCATCCACTGTAATTGCATCTAAACATTTCCTGTCTATCTGACATATAGAAAACTTAAAATTCCTATAACATGGCCGGCAGGCAACGGTGTTCTTGATTACAATGTGCTTACTGGAAGCCGGATACGGGCCGTACACATTTTCATCCACCGGCCCGAATATTGAAACAGATTTTATCCCAGCGGCTACAGCAATATGAAGCGGCCCGCCGTCGTTAGTTATAAGTATCCGGCAGTTGTTTATTACTCCTATCAACTGGCTCAGGTCTGTCTCTCCGACTATGTCTATAAAGTTAGAGTTACAACAA
>VGKM01000122.1 GCA_016867005.1 Candidatus Omnitrophota bacterium
GGCAGGGCGTTGCGCAGTGTGTCTACATCTTTCCCCGGCCTCCCGATGTACGACGAGACTGAGTATGTCGAGATAATAAAGAAAAAATACCCTCGCCTGGAAACCAATTATTTTACTCCTCTGGACATTGACCTGCTGTTAGAATTAAGGCAATTATTGGCAATTATCAAAGAGCCGGTAATTTTTGGGACCGACCTTCTGCTTTATTTGATGATGAGGAAAGCAAAAGAACTCGGTATCGTTAATCTTATTACAGGCGGCTGGGCCGATGAATTAATAGGCGGTTACGATTTATTTTTACTGGCAAAAGCATACGATGATTTTAAGGGATTTAAGCTTAAGGAGGCCTCGGTTAATCTTTCTGAATACATGCTGCGGTCAAAGATGGCAAGAAGCTTCAGCTGGCCGAAATTGATCAAGGACTTGTCGGCAAGGGGGGTTAAGCGCTCCCTGCTATTCTTTAAACCCGGCATACCGGACAAGAAGAATATTTGCCGTTCCCAAAAAATCGCCAAGGCAGTCGGGATAAATTTTATAATGCCTTATACGGACAAGAGGATAGTAGGATTATGCGGGAACCTGGCTTCAGAAAGGCTTATCTGTAGGGGGCAGACAAAAGTAATCTTAAAAGAGGCAGCAGCCGATATAGTCCCTGAAATAACATTGAAACGACGCCAGAAATTCTGTTGTCCGGCACCGGAAGCGGTCTGGCTTTTCAAGAATAAAGAAAATATAATGCGCCTTGAGGACAGGCGGCTGATTAAGGAATATAAGAGGTTTTTAAAAAAACAGGAAAGAAGATACTACGAGGGGCTCTGGTTGGCCCTTAGCAATGCTTGTATGCCAAAATAAATGAAAACTTTAGATAAATTGAATCTTTGGACCAGAATTTTCCTGGCCTCTTTTTTTAAGAAAAAACTCCCGCTTTTTGTTTGCTGGTCATTGACGAACAGGTGTAATGCCGATTGTATGTATTGCAGTATCCCCCGAGAGAATGCCCGGGAAATTCCTCTTGAAAAAGTCTATTCCCTAATCGCGGAAATGAAAACCCTTGGCACTAAAATGATTAGTTTTATGGGGGGCGAACCGCTATTAAGGGATGACCTGGGCCAAATACTGGATAACTGCAAAAAGAACGGCATTGCCACATCCATTTTTACCAATGGCGTCCTCTTGCCGGAGAGAATAGGGGAAATAAGCTCTTGCGATAAGGTGGTTATTTCCATCGATGGAGACGAAGAGGCAAATGATTTAGTGCGGGGCAAAGGGAGTTATCAAAAAGCAATGCACGCTGTTTCGTCGGCCCGCAAGAAAAACATAGATGTCTTATTGCATTGTGTTCTGACAAAATACAACCTTCATTGTTTAGAGTTTTTAGTTAAAAAAGCAAAGGAGGTTGGGGCGAGAGTAAGATTTCAGCCGGTAAGCCACATGCACGCAAGAGCTAGGAATATATCTTCTTTACTGCCTCCGGCAGGGAAATTTAAGGAAGCTATAGAGCGCCTAGTTATGCTTAAAAACAAAGGCGCTGCTATTGAAAATTCACGGGGTTCTTTAGATTATCTGCTTAGTTGGCCATCTTGTAGCATATGGAGGAAATGCGTGGGAGGAAAAATTTACTGTTATATCTCTACCGCAGGAGAGATGTATCCTTGTTCAGAAATGCAGGGCAGTATTAGCGCTTTTAATTGTTTAGAGGTGGGGGTAAGGAAAGCTTTTGGGAATATCTGCGAAGAAAGTTTGCAGGATAAGTGTACTGAGTGCTTTCTGGCAGCCGTGGTGGACCTGAACCTGGCTTATAATTTCCATAGATTAAATTTTAAGGCATAATTCTTTCAGCCTTCTTTTTGCTTGTGACCAGCGGAAAAAAATGCTAAAATATTACCTTACTAAGGGGGCAGTAATATGATTGTAACAGAGAAGAAACCCTTTGAGCAAGTAATAGATAGCTTAAAAGGGTTTACAAAGATTTTCTTAGTCGGCTGCGGTGAGTGTTCCACTACCTGCAAGACAGGCGGTGAGCCGGAAGTGGCGCAGATGAAGCTGGAATTGGAGAAACAGGACAAAACCGTTGTCGGGGCCTGTATTCCGGAAGCGCCCTGCATCGCCAGTAAAGTAAAAACAGAGCTGGCAAAGAACATCAAAAACATCCGGGATGCAGAAGCTATTTTGGTTCTATCCTGCGGCCTCGGCGTGCAATCGGTAAAAGAAAACGAGCGTTTAGGTCTGGCAGTTTTGCCTGCGCTGGATACACTTTTTGGAGCGATTTTAGATGCTAAGGGGGATCTATTTGAAAAATGTTCCATGTGTGCAGAATGCGTTTTAGGAGAAACTTCCGGTATCTGCCCTGTTACATTGTGCTCAAAAGGGTTATTGAACGGGCCTTGCGGAGGGATGAATAAAGGTAAATGCGAAGTAGACGCCGAAAAGGACTGCGCCTGGGTTTTGATCTATAAAGAATTTGAGAAAAGAAACAAAGCGGGCGAGCTAAAGAAAATCCATCTGCCCCATAACTACAAAAAGAATCTGAAACCGCGTAAAATTACGCTGAGTACATAAAACATGACGGACCTGAATTACAGCGAAAAGGTAATGGACCATTTCTTACATCCGCGCAATGTCGGCGAGATACCCGACGCAAGCGGCATCGGCAATATCGGCAATCCCGTGTGCGGCGATGTAATGAGGATGTATATAAAAGTGGAAAATGATTTAATTGTCGATGCTAAATTTAAGACCTTCGGCTGCGGGGCAGCTATCAGCACAAGCTCCATGGTCACGGAAATGGTCAAGGGTAAGAGCATCGAAGAGGCGCTTTTGATTACCAATAAGGCCGTAGCAGAAGCACTGGGAGGCCTGCCTGCTGTCAAGCTGCATTGTTCTGTTTTAGCTGAACAGGCATTGAAAGCGGCGCTGGCCGATTATTACCGGAGAAACGGCCGTGACCCCAGCGCCTTTGAGCCGAAACTCGAAACACATTAAAGGCAGCAAGCTATGAGGTTGACAAAGCAAAAGTTGCGTAGTAAAATGCTTACAAGGTTAAAATTGCATAAGGAGGAAGACCAAGAGAGAAAAAGTCGAATAATTAAGAGGAAGCTTTTCCGGTCCTCGATTTTTAAAAAGGCAAAGACCATAATGTTTTACCTCTCCTTTGGCGGTGAAGTGAAGACAGAAGACATGATTTTAGGTGCAAAAAAATTAGGTAAGGCAGTTGCAGTGCCGGTGTGCGAACACAATAGAATGATTTTAAGACCCTGTTTATTATCTCATAAGGCAAATTTGGTTAAAGGGCCTTATGGTATATGCGTGCCCGCGGAAAAAACATTTATAGATCCCAAAGATTTGGACCTTGTAATTGTGCCGGGACTTGCTTTTGATGAAAAAGGAAACCGCCTCGGCCGCGGCAAGGGTTGTTATGACCATTTTCTGAATACTCTCCCCGGAAATAAAAATTCTATTGGGTTGGCATATGCTTTTCAAATCCTTCCTTCTGTCCCCGTCGCCAAGAACGATATCCATGTCAACAAGGTAATTTACGCTTAAAAACATCTGTTTGCCTTTTTAAAAATCTTAGCCCGTAAAAGCCCCCCTACAAGAAGGAGGGTTATAGATAAAATGCATTACACTATTATTATATCCATTGTTGCTTCGCTGGCCGCGCTTATTGCCGGATACCTG
>VGKM01000123.1 GCA_016867005.1 Candidatus Omnitrophota bacterium
TTACCCCGGGATCTTACGCTTCAAGAGATAAAGAGCATTACAGAAGCTAACGATAGTATTAAATTTGAAGTTTTTGTAAAAAACGAATCATGTGCAAATATCGGCGGCTTTTGTACATTTACCCACACGGCATATGAAAAACAGGAAATTTTTCCTTTTAAGCAGCTGGTTTATCTTTTAGGCAAGATTTCCGGTAATAGGATTTTTTCCGGGAGTATCAAGGGAAAAAACAAGAAAATAATCAGAAATGCTTTGCGTGATTTCTTTCATAGCGGTATTATTAAGCCCTGCAATTTAAATTATTCTGTAACCGTTGAATCCGAACGCGAAGCGGATAATCGCAAGCAAGAATCAGAAGGGATCAAGAGGTATTTTAAGGCCGGCAATTTTCTGCAAGATGCATGCGGCGGATGCGCACTTGTGGATTTCTTAAGCATGAATATTTATGGCGTTAAAATCGTCGGCAGAGGGCATGATACCGGGATTAAGCTTAAAGATATCCTATTTGTAAAAAAATCTTTGCTTACCGCAGCCGGGGGGTCGCTTACCCCGGTCGAAAAAAAAGAGGCCATTAAAGAAAATTTTGTAGAAATATTCGGTTATCCATGTAGCAGCGAATGTTATTATCCCTAGAAGACCCGAGAAACTCCTAATTTATATTGCGATGATAAAAGAAAAAGTTCAATTAAAAATTGCCTCTCCTTTGCATAGCCCGCAGGAGGCAGTTCCCCTTATAAAGCGGGGGGCATCCGAACTGTATTGCGGAGTTTTGGAAAAAAATACCGGCAGTTACTATTACTCGGGGTGTTTTAATACGCGGGCCGTACCGACAGCTAACCTTGCCAGCTTTGAGGAGTTGGAGAGGACAGTAGAAGAAGCACATTCAGCAGGCGGAAAAGTAAGCCTGGCGATCAATAAATTTTATGCCCAAAAACAGTATGATCAGGCGCTTTTGCATGCCGAAAAAGGGGCCGAAAAAGGGGCAGATTCTTTAATTGTTTCCGATATTGCTCTAATGCTTAAGCTGAAGAAACACGGATTTTTCGGAAAGAAATTTTATGTAAGTTCTGTAGCTGCAGTTTATAACAGCGAAAGTGTAGATTTTTATAAGCAACTTGGCGCTTCAAGGATAATCTTGCCTTCACAGATTACACTTGAAGAAATAAAAGGGCTCAAGGAAAGGCACAAGGATATTGAATTTGAGGTCTTTATTTTTAATAATCAGTGTCATAATATTAACGGATTCTGTGGATTTTTGCATGGGATATACGCCGAAATGTTCCTGCCGAAATTCATGCGCGGGAAAGGCAGGTTGATGAGAAAAAGTTTTATTTCTAATTTTCTGTTAAGGGGATTTTCGGAAAAGTTTAAGAACATGATAACGCTTAAAACATTCGGTTGCCTGCAGACATTTGAGTTACGTTTCGAAAAAAAATTAAATGCCGGGGTCCCTTCCGAAGGCAGAGGCATTATATGGGATCCCGGTACATATTTTTACAGGTGCGGGGCATGTTTCTTATACAGGTTAAAAGGCGCAGGAGTAGAGTTTGTAAAAATTATCGGCCGTAACCGCACTACCGCCACGAAGTTAAATGACACGGAATTTATCAGCCGTGCAGCCGGCTTGACAGGAACTGTGGGAGGAGAGGCGGAATTCCTCGAAAAGGTAAAAAGAATGAGAATTAAAATATACGGTCATAAAAAATGCGGCGGGCAATATTGCTATTTTAACGATTGACGGAAGAAAGGAAATTTTAATGAAGGCAGAATTTGACATCCTGGACCGGCTCGATAAGTCCATAGAAAAGGCCTTTTATGTCTATAATCCGGAACAGCTCTCTGAATGCGATGAGAGATTCGACAGGGTTTATTTTGGGAGCGAATTTTGCGAAAACAAGATTCCTTCTATAGACCAACTTGATAAAGCAGTGTCATTTTCTGAATCCCGGGGTTTAAAAATTACTTTTGTGACGGGCCATGTTACAGATATAGGCATAGAGCGCTTAAGAAAAATTTCCAGCCATCTTAAGAAAACCGGGTTGCCTAATGGCTTTGAGGTAGTAATAAACGACTGGGGCCTTCTTTCTGTCTTTGAAGATTGCGGCTGTATTTTTTCTCTGGGGCGCCTTTTGATAAGGCAAAAAACAGACCCCCGCATAGCGAAAGCAAATTTTCCGTCCGAAGTGCTTAGTATCTTGAGGGACGTCAATATTAACGATGAATTGGCGCAATTCATGAAGGAACGCAATATCCTGAGATTGGAATTTGATAATTCTTACCAGGGGATAGAATTTACCAATAATTACGGTTTTTTGATGTCGCTTTACTTGCCATTCGGCTATATTACAACAGGCAGGACCTGCCACTATTTTTACCTGAAGAGGGGCCAAAAATCAGGGTTTATACGTGATAAGCTTTGTTCGAGTGAATGCGAGGAAGGCAGCGTCATTCTTAACAATAAGAATTTTCCGGGTGAGCTTTTCCTGCGGGGGAAAACCCTGTTTTTTAAGAACGATGATCCGGCAGGCATACTGAAAAATAATAAGATAGACAGGGTGATTTTTGAACGGTATTTACCTGTCTGATGAAAACCATAAGTATGGAAAATATTTTAAAGCGCAGGGAAACTATTTATAGCGGGCTTAGCGCAGAAAATTATTCCCGTATGACTAAGCGCAGCATATTTTACCGTATGCATCTCAGAAAGATTTCCCGGGATATTAACAGGTATCCGCTTAAGAATGCCAAAATGGTCCTTGATGTGGGCGCAGGCCCGGGTACTTTAACCGGCAGGCTTTCCAGTTCCAGGGGGCCGGGATGCACATTCATAGGCACTGATATAAATCCTGAAATGATAGAAGTTATGAAGTTGGCTTCTCTTAAGCAGGGGAAAAGCATGAGGTTTGTAATACATGAAAATCGCTTTCTTCCGTTTAAAGAAGCCAGTTTTGATATGGTGATTTCGGTTAATTCTTTGCACCACTTTAAATTTCCTTCAGTAATGTTTAAAGAAATGGCGCGGGTGACCAAGACGGGAGGATACATCCTGGTTTTTGATTTTAACCCGTTTGATATCAGGCTGCGTTTTTTTTATTATCTCTATTCATTCTGGAATAAGTTTTTTAACAAACCGCATCTTAACGGATTTATTGAGTCGGTCAGGTCGGCCTATAATAAAAAAGAAATCGGTGTTTTGCTGCAGGAAGCAGGCATTAAAGAATCATCGGTCTATACAAAGGATATCTTTAATGCCGTAGCAATAAGGGTAAAATGACCAGGATATTATTTATAGAGTTACCGATAGATTCATGGAACAGATTCGGGAAGCACTATCTGCCGAACCCGGGGACTTTAGCAGTCGGTACATTCTTAAAAAACAAGGGTTATTCCGTAAAAATTGTTGATACTTATGCTGAAGGCATTGGATGGAATAAGCTTGCGGAAGTTATCCGCAAAGAAAAGCCCGATATAATCGGCAGCAGCACCTATACTCCGGATATTTATGGGAGGGTTTTATTGGCCAGGATGGTTAAGAAAATCAATCCGGCGATTACTACTGTCTTCGGAGGTACGCATATCAGTCTTGTTCCAGAGGAGACATTGCGGCTTGCAAGAGATATCGATTTTGCGGTAATAGGGGAAGGCGAGGAGACCTTCTT
>VGKM01000124.1 GCA_016867005.1 Candidatus Omnitrophota bacterium
TCCACTGCTGCCCTGGATGACCCAACAGCTGCGCCTAATACATGCGCAAGTTCTTCCAAAAGCTTGAAATTCTCTTTTGACTGCATTCCTCTGCCGCCGGATACAATAATATCTGCTTCAGCGATATTGACAAGGGTCTCTACTTCCTCAACGATATCAACAAGTTTAGTCCGGGAAAAATACAACGCTGGATCAAATACCTCGCGGATAACCTTGCCTTTTCTGTGTTTATCAGGCTCCATCGGCTGCATTACCTTATGCCTTACGGTTGCCATCTGAGGGCGGAAATTTGGGCTGATAATAGTTGCCATGATATTCCCGCCGAAAGCGGGCCTTGTCTGCAACAGGATTTTCTTATCAGGATCAATATCAAGGGCTGTACAGTCGGCTGTTAAACCAGCTTTTATTTTAATAGCTACCCGTGAGATCAGAGAACGCCCGATTGCCGTGGCACCGCAAAGCAAGATCTCAGGTTTGTACTTTTCAACCAGTTTTACGATGATATTAGTGTATGGTTCATCCTGAAAATTCGCTATTTCCGGGGCCTCTACAAGATAAATATTGTCTGCACCATGCCAAATGATCTCATCAAGCTGGTCATCAAGCTTAAACCCGATTAGACAGGCGCTTACATCGCATTTTAATTTGACTGCTAATTCCCTGGCTTTACCCAGCAATTCATAAGAAACCGATTGAATTTTACCGTTTTTTTGCTCAATAAAGACCCAGATGCCCTTATAATCTTTGATGTTTGGCAATGCGCATGTGGCCTGGGGCTTTTCTAAGAGAATGGCTTTAAACTTGCAGGCAGGCACGCATGCGCCGCAAAGGTTACATTTGTTCAGATCAATAACTGCCTTTTTGTCCAAGATGCGGATAGCATCGAACGGGCAGGATTTAACGCATAAAGAGCAACCTGTGCATTTTTCTAAAATAATCTGTATCGGCATTGATTAATGGACCTCGTCTTTAATTAAATTAACCAGCTTTTCGGCAATCTCAGGTATTTCTCCGGTCAGGATTTGCCCCCCTGTCCTCTGTGGGGGCGTAAAGATTTTTACAACCTGGGTAGGAGAGCCGCATAATCCGATGTTCTGCGGGTCAAGATTCAGGTCTTTTTGAGCAAAAGAGGCAATTTTCGCCTGCTTAGAACGCATCATACCTTTTAAAGAAGGAAGCCGGGGCTCGTTGATCTCCTTAACTACTGTTAATAATGCAGGCAAGGGAGTTTCGATAACTTCAAAGCCCTCTTCCAGCATTCTTTCAACCCGCATGATTTTATCTTTGACCTCTTCGATTTTTTTAACATATGTAACTTGAGGTATATCAAGGTGTGTAGAAATTCCTGGCCCGACTTGTGCGGTATCTCCGTCAGATGCCTGTTTACCGCAAAGGATAAGGTCAAATTCGCCCAGCTTCTTTATGGCTCCTGCCAAAGTATAGCTAGTTGCCCATGTATCGCTCCCGGCAAAAGCCCTGTCGCAAACCAATACCCCTTCGTCAGCCCCTAATGAAATGGCCTCTCGTAATGCCGCATCTGCCTGAGGAGGGCCCATTGTGATAACGGTAACTTTTCCTCCGAATTTTTCCTTTAACCGGATGCTTTCTTCTATGGCATACATATCAAAAGGATTAATAATGGATTTTACGCCTTCGCGGATCAGGGTATTTGTTTCCGGATTGATCCTTACTTCTGTTGTTTCTGGGACCTGTTTTATGCAGACAATTATATTCATGGTTAGGTGTTATTTAGCTGTTTCTTTTATGACCTGTAATGCGATAATATTTCTTTGGATCTGGTTTGTGCCTTCGTAAATCTGTGTAATCTTTGCATCGCGAACGTATTTTTCAATCGGGTAATCTTTCATATAACCGTAGCCCCCGAATATCTGCAAGGCATCCAAGCTTACTTTCATTGCTACATCCGATGCATACATCTTGGCCATCGCGGATTCCTTTGAAACCCCGGTTTTTCCGGCATCAACCATCCGGGCCGTTGAATAGACCAACCCTCTGGCTGCTTCGATCTCTGTTGCCATATCCGCAATCATCCATTGGATCCCCTGAAAACTCGAGATCGGCTTACCAAACTGGTGCCTCTCTTTTGCATACTTGACCGAGAGGTCCAATGCGCCTTGGGCAATACCTAATGCCTGCGCCGCAACGCCCGGGCGCGACATATCAAAAGTACGCATAGTCACGATGAAACCCATACCTTCTTTTGCCAAAAGGTTTGCCTTAGGGATTTTGCAGTCCGTAAATATCAATTCCCTGGTTGATGAAGCGCGGATCCCGAATTTATCCTCTTTTTTCCCGAATGTGAACCCGGGAGTGCCTTTTTCAACGATAAAAGCCGATGCCCCGCGCGCGCCCTTAGTTTTATCGGTCATTGCAATAACTACATAAGTTTCGGCATCGCCGCCGTTGGTAATAAAATGCTTCAATCCGTTCAGGATATAGTATTCTCCGTCTTTTTTTGCCGTTGTTTTAATGGCCGATGCATCAGAGCCTGCTTCGGGTTCTGTAACGGCAAAAGCCGCGACTTTCTTTCCGCTGGCCAAGTCAGGAAGGTATTTTTTCTTTTGGTCTTCGCTTCCGAATAAGACAATCGGGAATGTGCCCAATGCAGATGCTGCATAACAAACCGCGATCCCTCCGCAGGCGCGGGATAATTCTTCAGTAGCAAGGCATAGGTTTAAAACGTTGATCCCCATACCTCCGTATGCCTCCGGGATAAACAAGCCGAAAAGCCCGGCATCCGCAATCACCTTTATCACATCCCAGGGGTATTCTTCGGTTTGATCGTATTTGGCCGCTACCGGGCGGATCTTTTCCACGGCAATTTTACGCGCAAGCTCCTGTACCATTTTTTGTTCGTCACTTAATAGATAATCCATAGTTACCTCCTAATTTTTTACAAAGAAGCCCATACTATACTACAAAAATATTTATTTTGCAATATTTTTTAATAAGGCGACTTCCTGGCAATTGGGAAATTTGGGGCAGTTGATACATTCTGCCCAAACTTTATGAGGCAGGTCAGTGTGCTTAACTCTTTTAAATCCCAGCTTCTGAAAATATTTATAGCGGTAAGTGAGTACAAATATTCTTTTTGCGCCGAGTTCTCTGGCTTCTTTGATACAGGCAGAGATTAAATCTTTTCCGATACCTCTGCCTTGCGCAGATTCCTTTACAGCTAAAGATTTGATTTCCGCAAGGGTTTCCCATGAGATATGCAAAGCAGCGCAACCAAGGATTTTTTTATCTTCAACAAAAACCCAGAAATCCCTGATATTTTCGTAAAGTTCATTTAGCGACCTTGCAAGCATCAGGTTTTTTTCCGCAAAACAGTTTATTAATGTTTGGATCTGTTTGATATCGTCAATCTTTGCTTTTCTGATCATCGATTTATATTATCTCGGTTTTTTTGGCAACAACAACAAGCCCGGATTCAGTAATACTGAAACGTTTTTTATCTTCCTCGGGGTCATAGCCGATAACCATCCCCTGGGGGATGTTCACGTCTTTGTCTATGATTGCGCGGCGGATTTTGGCATACCTGCCGACATTAACGCCTTCCATGAGGATAGAATCGTATACCTGGCAGTAGCTATTGATCCTGACATTGGGAGAAAGTATCGATCTCTGGA
>VGKM01000125.1 GCA_016867005.1 Candidatus Omnitrophota bacterium
TTTGGTATTTCCGGAAATAAAAAAGGCGGCTATGAAGTAAAAGCATTGCTTGATAAATTAAATACTATCCTCGGCAAGGATGAAGTGCAAAATGTCATTGTTGTCGGTGCCGGGCACATCGCAAGCGCTTTAGTCAATTACAAAGGTTTTGAAAAAGAGGGGATCAAGATAGCCGCTGCTTTTGAGATAGATTCTGCCAAATACAACAAAAATTCCCAAGTCCCGGTCCTGCCTATGGATGAATTGAATAATTTTGTTAAGGCCAGGGGGATTAAAATAGGGATTATTGCCGTGCCTGATATCGCAGCGCAGCAGGCAGCGGACCTTATGTTTGGGGCTGGTATCAGGGGTATTTTAAATTTTGCCCCTATCCGTTTAAGGACACCGAATGACGAATGCGTGGTAAATAATGTTAATTTAGTGGGCGAGCTTGAAAACGTGATTTATTTTACAAGGGAGGCAAAACGTGGCAACACCGCTTGAAATCATCAAGAAAAAAAGGGCAGAGGCAATAAACCGTATCCATAGCAAAGGGTATCTTTCTACTAAAAGGGTGCACATCGGTATGGCTACCTGCGAAATTGCCGCGGGCTCAAAAGACGTGATGGATGTTTTTCAGGAAGCGGTAAAAAAAGGGCTGACCAGCGTCCATGTCAGCCAAAAGGGCTGCGCCGGAAGGTGCAATCTGGAGCCGACAGTGGAGGTAATCGAAGAGGGGAAAATCCCGGTTAAATACTGCAAGGTTACCAAAGAAATGGCGGAGGCAATAATCGAGAGGCACCTTAAAAAAGGCGAGATAATCAAAGAGTGGGTCATAAAATAGAAGGAGATTGAGGTAAATAAAATGCCAAGGGATTATGTGATCACATTATGCGACGGCCCTTCCTGTATGCATAAAAAATCGAAAGACCTGAAAGAAGCGATTGAGAAGGAACTGGCCAAAAGAAATTTATCTAATAAGGTGAAGGTCAATATTTCCGGGTGTTTAGGGATGTGTAAACACGGGCCGGTGATGATTATCAACCCCAATTATACTATCTATGGGAATGTAACTGAAAAAGACATCCCGGAACTGATCGAAGCTCATTTTGAAAAGAAACAGGTAGTCAAGAGGCTTGCCATTGAAGAAGACCATCTTTATAACCGGTTCTACAGGGTTTTCGGCGATGTAAACTTTTTCGGTAAACAGATGCGTATTACTTTGAGGAACTGCGGGATCATTGATCCGGAAAGCATCGACGATTATCTTTCTGTGCGCGGATATGAAGCCCTTGCAAAGGTCCTGACCGATATGACTCCTGAACAGGTGGTTGCCGAGGTGAAAAGATCCGGCCTAAGAGGAAGGGGCGGAGCAGGTTTTCCCACAGGCACAAAATGGGAACTGACTGCCAAAGAAGCAAGCGATGAAAAATTTGTTATCTGTAATGCCGATGAGGGGGACCCGGGGGCATTTATGGACAGAAGCACGATAGAAGGGGACCCGCATACGGTCATCGAAGGTATCATTATCGGCGGATATGCTGTCGGAGCAAAAAACGGCATAATCTATATCAGGGCAGAATATCCTTTGGCGGTTAAGAGGCTTGAAAAGGCGATCAATGATGCCAAAGAGCACGGATTCCTGGGTAAGAATATCCTTGGTTCCGGTTTTTCTTTTAATATAGAGATCCGCCTGGGAGCCGGTGCATTTGTCTGCGGGGAAGAAACCGCATTAATACACTCTATCGAAGGGCACCGCGGTATGCCTCGCCCCAGGCCGCCTTTTCCTTCGGTGCAGGGCTTATTTGACAAGCCGACATTGATTAATAACGTGGAAACCTGGGCGAATATCCCGGTGATTATCATCGATGGAGCAGAGTGGTTCAGTTCAATAGGGACAGAGAAGAGCAAAGGCACTAAGGTCTTTGCTCTGGCAGGGAAAATCAATAATACCGGCTTGGTGGAAGTCCCGATGGGGACAACGCTGCGCGAGATCGTATATAATATCGGAGGGGGCATCCCGAATAATAAAAAATTAAAAGCAATACAGACAGGCGGCCCGTCAGGCGGATGCCTTTCCGAAGAATACCTTGATACTCCTATTGATTATGAGTCATTGGCAAAAGCAGGGTCCATTATGGGCTCAGGCGGTATGATCATTATTGACGAGGACTCTTGTATGGTCAATATTGCCAAATTTTTCCTGGAATTTACCCAGAATGAATCGTGCGGGAAATGCACGCCTTGCCGTGAAGGCACAAAACGCATGCTTGAGATCCTAACCCGCATTACAGAAGGAAAAGGCGTAGAAGGCGATATAGAAAAACTGGAGCGTTTGGGGAATATGATCAAAAAATCATCTTTGTGCGGGTTAGGGCAATCAGCGCCTAATCCCGTATTGAGTACTATTAAGAATTTTCGCGTTGAATATGAAGAGCACATCAGAGAAAAGAAATGCCGCGCTGTGCATTGCCAGAAGCTTATTACTTATACGATCACTGATAAATGCGTCGGATGCGGGGCCTGCAAAAAGGTCTGCCCGATGGGCGCGATAACAGGTTCCTCAAAGGTAAAGCATGAGATTGAACAGACCGATTGTGTCAGGTGCGGGCTGTGTTTTAGGACATGCAAATTTAACGCAATTAAGAAATCTTAAAGGCATAATTAAACCTCGTAGGTTTGGATATGTATTTAGTTTTCTTAACCTACGAGGTTAAGAAGGATGAGAAGGCAGGATAAAATGAAAAAACAGGTCACTATTTACATTAACGATAAGCCGTATGAAGTGGAATCCGGCCAAACAATTATGCAGGCAGCGGATAAATTAGGGTATCATATCCCGCGCCTTTGTTACCACCCTAAGCTTTCCATAGAAGGCGCATGCCGGGTTTGTATTGTTGAAGTCGAGGGGATGCGTAATTATGTAGCCAGCTGCGCATATCCGGTGGCAGAAGGGATGAAGATACATACTCATACAAAAGAACTGCGTACCGCAAGGCGGGACATAGTTGAATTGATCCTGGATAACCATCCCGAAGATTGCCATACTTGCGAGAGGGACGGTATTTGTGAATTGCAGCGCCTGGCGTATGCCATGGGTTTAAGGCACAGGCATTTTGAGGGCGAGAAAAAACATTACGAAAAGGACCTGTCTTCTACTTCTGTGATCAGAGACCCCAATAAATGTATTCTTTGCGGAAGGTGCGTGCGTATATGCTCCGAGATACAGAAAGTTAATGCTTTAGGTTATGCTCACCGCGGTTTTAAGACCGTAGTAATGCCGGCTTACAATATGCCTTTTTCGGAAAGCGTCTGTACTACCTGCGGGCAATGTATCAATGTCTGCCCGACAGCCTCCTTTGTCGAAAAAAATTACTCACAGGAGTTATTCGAAAAACTGCAGGATAAAAATTACATTAAGGTCGCCCAAATCGCTCCATCTGTAAGGGCGGCGATAGGCGAGGCATTTGATTTAGGCGCAGGGCATGCGATGGAACAGGAAACAGTCGCCGCATTGAGAAAACTGGGTTTTGATTATGTTTTTGATACTCAGCTTTCAGCAGACCTGACGATTATGGAAGAAGGAAGCGAATTCCTGGAAAGGTTAAAAGGCAAAGGGAAGCTTCCCATGATCACATCTTGTTCCAGCGCCTGGATGAAATGCATG
>VGKM01000126.1 GCA_016867005.1 Candidatus Omnitrophota bacterium
GCGCTATGATACGGTCGAGTTTGATTCTGCCTTGATCAGCCGCAAGAAAACATGCCGCCATAAGGGGAATCTTCGCCAAGCTCGCCGAGGGGAACAGCTTATCCTTCTCGTACGAAAACTCCCACCCGGTTTCTAAGTCCTTAATCGCTACGCCGGCTTCGCCCTTAAACTGGCTTATTTCACTCTTAATGCGCTGCTGGAGACCCTGCCATGCGGTTTCCCTCGCCTTATATAGAAGCCGCTCTTGCTTGGCCTTTTGAAATCTACCGTAATACTGTTGGCCAAAATATGCTTCAACACCAAGAAAGAGAATCAATGCTATAAAAATAAATGTTTTCTTAGCTTTCATTTGCCCTTACTTGGATAAATATTTATTTAATTCCGCCGACGTCCTCTTCCCAACAATTCCTTCGGCCTTAAGGCCTTTGGCTTTCTGAAATTTTACAATAGCTTTTTTTGTCTTGGGCCCGATCTTACCGTCAATAGGCCCTTGGTAGAAATCAGCGCTCTTTAATGCCCGCTGAATCTGCTTTGGGCTTAATTGTATTGCAGCTTCAGAATAAGCCTTCTTCGCCGGTTTTTCATAACTATCAGATGGCAATGTATCATCATAATCCCAGGAATATTATTCCTGTAAACATGCTATCTCCTCCTGTTCAATATATGAATTAACCCTTTTCTGCCAGCCCGGCAGCCATTTCTGCTCATTGCGGACCAAAGAAGAATTTTTCACGCGATCTTCAAGCACGGCATTTGCCAATCGCGCAAATTCTCCAACAGCGTCTGGAGCTTCATTCTGGTCCTTCATCCCCTCCAAGACTTGAAGCAATCCCCAACCTTTACCTTGATACTTTTCACCTGGCGCTATTCCCAATCCCTTAAAATTTACGTAATCCGCCAAGGCATAAACCCCTGAAGACGTAGAGGCGACACGGTGAAATTGTAAAGCTATCTTCTCGCGGATACCCTCCGGAGCGCTCTTGAGCATAAACGGCAAGGACTCTTCTAAGCGCCTCGTAATAAAAACAGCCTGTAGAGGTTTTGTCTTAATTAAAAAACCTTTTAGTTCCATTAACCGGCTGTCGCCTTGCGCGCTTAAGAAACTATCGCGCGAACTCCACGGACAAGCGGGAAATGGCGTTATATCAAGCCAGGCCGGGATTTGCTCTCCAGAGCTTTTTGCATATTCAAGGAATTTTATAAAGCTTTCTTCAAAAGAATCCTTTCCATTCTTTGGATGCCAAATAAAATGCCCGATCCCCAAAGACATAAAATCCTCACCCTCATTCCAGGCAATCAAATTTTCATCCTTTGAGGCGCATTCGTTCTTAAAAACCCTTTCACCGATTTGCTGAATCTCCTGCTGGGATAACAATATCTCTTGCGCGGTTACATCCGTCAAAAAGGCTAAAAATAAAGATAAAAATAGCGCTATCCCAAATTGAACCTTTTCCATCGGTTAGTCTTTTAAATATTTATTCAATTCAGCCAAAGCTGGAGCGCCTACGGCGCCGTCTATTTTAAAACCATTGGCCTTTTGAAATGCTTTGATTGCCTCTTTAGTTTGCGTCGGGCTGTATCGAAGAGGGGCGAACCATGGGAACAAACACCACAGGCAAAAGGGCTTCCTTTTTAAATCCTGATTCGGCCCTCGTAATGAGATAGAGCTCCTGATAGAATGATCCTATCGGAACAACCATCCTGCCTCCTATTTTCAGTTGGCTCGCTAATTCTTCCGGTATTTCGGACGGGGCGGCGGTAACGATTATCGCGTCGAAAGGAGCATATTCTCTCCAGCCCTTATAACCGTCTCCCGGCTTTACTTTGATATTCTTATACCCCATCTCTCCGAGCCTCAAGCGCGCACTGTCGGCAAGCGGCTGTAAAATTTCTATCGTGTATACCTCTTTTGCTATCTCAGCCAGCACAACCGCTTGGTATCCGGAACCAGTCCCTATCTCAAGTATGCGGTCATTCTGCCCAATCCTTGCTGCCTGCGTCATGTAAGCGACAATATACGGTTGCGAGATAGTCTGGCCGTAGCCTATGGGCAGCGGCCTGTCTTCATACGCGGCGTTATGCAGGTGCGCGGGGACGAATAAATGGCGCTTCACTTTTCTCATCGCATCCAATACGCGCTTGTCGGTTATACCGCGGCGTTCGATCTGTTCCTTCACCATCCTCTGCCTATTAAGAGCGAATACCTCTTCTTCGGAAGCTGCGCATACGCTGCATGCGCTGAATAGAGCGGCTGTTAAAAGTGCGCGGAAAAATACTTTCTTCATGTCTTTTCTTCGTTCTCTAACAACTTTAAAACGAAATACGCCGGTATACCGCTTGCCGATAAATACAATCCCGCAACAGACGGAACAGGATTAAAAACTATCGTATTGACGAAAAGGGCCGCGCAAACAAGGATAAAAATGGCTGGAAATTTACGCCTCCCGCTTATATCCTTTGAGTAAACCTAAGTTCGCCTTTATAACTCCTTGCGCAAAGCCTTTCGATTCTTCCGTTTTGATTCTTAAACCCCTTGCTTTTTGTTTTGTATTTATTACCATCCCGTCATAGACAATGCGTCCTTGCGGTATACTGACCCCTGAAACTACCGCTAAAAACCGCACAAAAACGCCTTCGGCTAAGCAGGAATTGAAGACAACCGAGCCGAACCCTATGAAACACCCCTTCCCGATTTTACACGGACCATGAACAATACAACCGTGTGATAAAGAGGTATTATCTTCGATGTCTACAGACGATTCTTTCAGGGCATGAATAATAACCCTATCCTGAATATTACAATTATCGCCTATAACAACGGAACTTTTTGGCTCGTCCGCCCTAACAACAGCGTGCGGGCCAACAAATACATTCTTCCCTATTCTTACCTTACCGATTATCACTGCAGTCGCATGAATATACGCAGCCTTGTCTACCTGAGGATAATCACCCCCGGGGTTACATTCCATCATCGTAACGCTCCCTTGTCATACTTTACCCTCTCCCAGGCTTTTGTCGAGCGTAAATACTTCAATGCGCTCGCCTGTGGCTAAATTAAAACTTGAGTGGATATCAATGACCTTGGCGCCGGTCGCATCTTCAATGCAAAGCCCTAAAGCAGGCTTTACTTCTTCTATAAGCTTCATTTTAAGCTCGTGAATGAGCTTTGCCCCTCCCGGATCTTCGCCTAAGTGCTTCTCGGCCAAGATCAGCACTCCCTTGAACCTGACAATAATCGCATCATCCACAACCTCACTTGTTACGGTTCTCGCCTCTTCGCCTAAACGGTCTTTCAAAAGCTGCAATAATTCTTGATTGATTTTTGATTCGATATCCTGTTTTGTTTTAGCGGCCATAATACTCTCCCTTAAATGCCTTTACCGGTAATCATCTTAATAGCCTGCAGGTATTTTTCGCTAGTCTTTTTAATTATCTCCTCGGGAAGCTCGGGCGCAGGAGGAGTCTTATCCCAGTCGAGCGTTTCCAAGTAATCCCTGACAAACTGCTTATCAAAACTTGGCTGGGGTCCGCCGGGCTTATATTCATCCTTTGGCCAGAAGCGCGAGGAGTCGGGGGTAAGGACTTCGTCAATCAGGATGATACCGCTTTTATACATGCCAAACTCGAAT
>VGKM01000127.1 GCA_016867005.1 Candidatus Omnitrophota bacterium
TCTGTCTTGGGGATTAGGGGCTGCTATGAATAATCCTCCGCCCATATTCGGCAGATAAGCCAAAGCATAATCATTGGGTATGGCTAAATCGGGCTTAAGAGGAGTGGAACCCACCCCTCCCTTATTAACATATACGGAATTCATGCCTTGTGCGTTAAACAGCCATTCAGTAGATTTAACAGGCGTAGAGGCCTTATTAAAATCGTCGGTTTTTACAAAACTTAGATTTTCTCCAGCTACCTGCCAACCGCCTTCTTGTGATTGAGATTTCATCCCGGCTTGGCTTTGATTCTGGACCTGCGATAATGCCGGAAGATTAAGCCCATACATTACGCTAGTAGCTATAGGCCCTTCAAACGGGCTACCTGCAATTTGGCTTAACTCCTGGAGCCGATTAAAATCCTGATTATAAACACCTTGGGTTTTGACGCCCAAATAAACTTTATCAAATACGCTTTCTTGGGGATTGGTGCTTATGCCAGCGTATAAGTCGCCATTAAAATCCCTGACCATAGTATTTCCTTTTATAGTTTCAGAGACCTTGATCCCTTGATTATTTGCTATCTTAATCGTTGTTCCGTTTCCTGCTGTGCCTATCGTTACGTCAGTACGAGAAATACTAGGCACAGTAACTTGCGGCAGGCCACCACCAACATTAACATTAGTTTCGGCTACTACTACTTTATGACCTGTAGAAAGGGTCTTGGGCTGCATTACGGTATTTCCATATGAGCCCTTAATCATTAAACAATTTTCATATGGCCCTTTTTCTATTGAGGTGCCAAAACCTAAAACTACAGGGTCAAACCATCCCTGGCTAGTCTGGGGAAAGAAACCGGCATTGTTTATAACCGGTTTATTATTTATATCTACTACTTTATATGCAACAGGAGCGGTTGGACTATTTATACTAAGGCCTAAATTATTCTGAACAGGCTGATTACCTGTATTCTTCGCATATGGTGAAACAGTTGTTGCGGTTACTTGGCTTCCGGGAGCAACTGTAAAATCGGTAATCAAACCGGCACTGCTCAGGCCTTTTGTGAAATTCGGCGCCACTGTCTGGGACATCATTCTTACGGCTGTAGTAGGTTTATCCCAGATTTGCAAAGCAGTTTCCCTGATGCTACTATCTTTGGATAAACCTAATTTATCGCCAACCCATCTACCCGCAGAAACAACTGCTTTATCCAAACCGTGCCTGTTGGCCTCATTAAATACTACTGCTCCCTTTCCATAATTTACCGTTGTTGTAGATAATGCAGGATTGTTAAAATTGGCCCTTCCATTTACAGATCTAACATTATCGCCATAAACAGCTGTAAAACCGCTATTGGTTGTGCCTACGTTAGGCATATTTGCGCCGTATTGATTTAACCAAGGTTGAACCTGAGTATTCGTATTCAAAGTATTAGCACCGTAATTTAACCCTGTATAGCTGGATAACCAATCGGTGGAATATGAATTTGCGTAAGGAAGCGGGGAAGGCGTAAATTGAAGCGAATTATTACTATAATTATAGCCGCTTTGATTAAGTTTCTGATTATACCCCTGTTCGCTCAATGGCCCATAAACCTGGGTTCCGTTAGGTAAAGTCATGCTTCCGCCGGCATTCACATAACTTTGATAAGAATAATCGGCCGTAACAGGCGTTGACGCCGTAAATGTAGGCACAGAATAATTCATATTATTAGTGAATGTGCTGGAAGGCATATAGGATTGAGTTGGGTTAGCCGTATTCCATGACTGAACAGCAGCAGAATTATTCCAGTCAACTACGTAATTTGACGGCTGGTAAGCAGGAGTCGAATAATTTGAATAGTTGTTGTTATAAATGTTTGTGCTGTTTGACGGCTGATAAGAGAATGTATTATTGCTATAGTTCAAACCAGTATAACTAGACAGCCAATCAGTAGCAAAAGAATCTCTATACGGGGTTGTATATGTCGATAAATAAGGTGTAGTAGTTGTCGGAGCAGAGACCGAATTATAAACATTATTATTATACCAATTCTGGCTTACCGGGCCGTAGCTGTAATTGCCGGAATTTACATATTCGCTGTAAGTAGGGATAGTATAATTATTTGAACTGCTGCCTGAAGAAGATAACCAATTGCTTTGTGAATTTGGATTCCAATAGTCGCCGTTGCTATCCACTAACGTTGCGCCTAACACCTTCATTGCTTCCGAATCAGAAACTTCCTGAATGCCGCTTGAAACATCCGCGACTAACGCATAACCACTAAACCTATCCAAGAATTCCTTTTGAGTAACTGCTTTTTCCTGATGATTATCACTGAAAAATACTTTTGAATCGGTAACCTTAGTTACCAAAACATAGTGGCCGCTCTTAAAATGCGCAATAAATGGCGCAGGGGTTAATCCCTGTATTTCCACCGAATAAAGCTTTTCGCCAAAGAATTCCGAGGCCTTGGATAATGCATATAATGATGTCTTAATAATCTCGGGGCTGCCTTCGGGCTTAGTGACGCCGTTTAAGATGTCAACGCTTAAGGCCATCACAGCGATATCTTCTTCGCTTGTTTTGGCGCCCTTAAAATTCAGGTAATCAAAAAGGGCTTTTGAGCCGCAGGGTTTTCCTCTCAGCCAGTCATAGATCTCTTCAATCCTCTGTGCAGAAATCTTAAGCGGCTTTTCCAATTCTATGGTCAATGTAGGAGAAAGTTTGATTGCATTGACCGGCTTGTTGGCAACATTGTTTAGGATATTCTTTACGATAAGGGGGATATCTAAACTGCCGGTATTCTGCACTAAAAGATTTGAGGGATTGTAGGAAGCGGGCTTATTCCAAATTACGCGCCAGTCATATTGAGCGGCCTGGGCTACCTGCTCAGGTAAAAACACAGCTATAATAATAAAAGCCACGACCCGGATCCAAGCCTTAAAACCTGACTTGAATTCTTTTGTCTCAACTTCCGGTAATCTGTCCTGGCTCTTTCTTTCGTCCATTTTTAATTATTTTGGTTAATATTTTGCGGTATCTGCGGTATTACTATCTGAGTATTCACGTTCGGCCCGGAATTTTGGGGCAAATGAAAAGTGCCGGGTGTTACCGGCTGTTGAATTTTGCCATCATTGACAAGAGGGCCGATAACTTTATAATTTGAAATACTGCCTACCACAGGGTATAACCCGCTTGATGCCTGGCGTATAGTATCAGCATTAGCTTTGTTATGTTTGGCAATATTTTCAATGCCTGCTTGCAACGCAAAAGAAGGTGCGTTAATTGCAGTTTGTTTCCATGCCTGGGTAAAGGCCGTACCTGAATTAAAATTGTTATTAAACGAAAAATTTGGAGAGCTGGCGGTATAACCGCTGGTTATATATCCCGTAGTAAATTCTCCGGCTAAGCCGGCAACTGCACCAGCCCAAGTAGGTATTTTTGCGGTTTCGGCTCCGGTTGTTTTATTCTTTTTCACATCCGTGAGGCCATACATAATTCCGCCTTGGACCAAACCGTTTATTGCCCCTAATTTCATACCGTCAAAAGAATTGGTGACAATATTTGCGCCCGTAGCGCCATTCGCACCAAACTGCCCGGGATTTAATCCGCCTGATGTTACACATGAACCAAAGGTGCTAAGGCCCACT
>VGKM01000128.1 GCA_016867005.1 Candidatus Omnitrophota bacterium
TTGAATGCGCAGGATAGAAATCCTTCAGGGCCTTACGCAGGGCATTATCAAGGGCATTTACCGGGCCGTCGCCTTCGGCAGCAGTATGTTCTTTAACTCCTTTGACTTTTACTTTTATGATCGCCTCGGAGGTGATTTTCCTGCTACCCTGTTTTTCGATAACAACCCGGAACCCTTCAAGGTCAAAAAATTTGCTGTATTTCTGTAACTTTTTCTTCATCAGCAGTTCAAAACTTGCTTCAGCTGCTTCAAAATGGTACCCCTTATGTTCAAGCTCCTGCAGGAGCTTGAGGATCCTTTTGGTTTTCGGGTCTTCTTTGCTTAAATTTAATTCCATGGTCTTTGCGCGCAGCATGATGCCGGTTTTGCCTCCAAGTTCCGAAACCAGGATCCGCCTGTGGTTTCCCACTGATGCCGGGTCAACATGCTCGTATGTTTTCGGGTTTTTCATTACCGCATTAATATGCATGCCTCCTTTGTGGGCGAAACTTGAGTCGCCTACATACGGCTGGTCGGAGCGGGTGCGCATATTGCTGATTTCGCTGACAAAATGGGAAACATGCGTCAGTTCCTTGAGTTTATCTTTTGGAAGGCAATTTAATCCAAGTTTGAGCTCTAAATTTGCGATAATAGGGATTAAATCAGCATTCCCGCAGCGTTCACCGTAACCGTTGATTGTGCCCTGGACCATACTGCAGCCGGCTTCTATCGCAGTAATAGAGTTTGCGATTGCAAGCCCGGTATCATTATGGCAATGGATGCCTAATGGGACATTTATTTCAGGGGCGATTGTTCTGATTATCTTTGTAATGCCTGAAGTGATCGTGCCGCCGTTTGTATCGCAAAGGCAAATCGCTTTACTGCCTGCCTCTTGCGCAGTCAATAGGCATTTAAGTGCGTAATCAGGGTTTTCTTTATAACCGTCAAAAAAGTGTTCTGCATCAAAAAATACCGTTATGCCGTTTGCATTGAGGAATTTAATCGTATCTGTTATCATTTCCAGGTTTTCATTTAAGTCCACCTTTAAGGCATCTCTTACATGCAGGTCCCATGTTTTTCCTACTATAGTTATAGTTTTAACTTTTGATTTTACCAGGGCTTTAATATTTGCATCCTGGTTTGCTTTAATCCCTGCCCTGCGGGTCATGCTGAAGGCAACAAGCTCGGAATTTTTAAGCCGGTTTTTTGACATTTTGAGAAAGAACTCCATGTCTTTGGGGTTTGAACCCGGCCAGCCGCCTTCGATATAATGTATGCCTAATTTATCAAGTTCCCGGGCGATATTTATTTTGTCAGTAACAGAATAAGAAATACCTTCACCTTGCGATCCGTCGCGCAAGGTTGTATCATAAATAATCACTTTAGGCATTTTTAACCTCTCGTAATTTAGGCCTTATTTGGCTAATCCGAACCGGCCATGCAAGGCCTTAACGGCTGTTTCGACAAGCTTTTTCTTTATTATGCATGAGATGCTGATATCGGAAGTAGAGATCATTTCAATGTTTATTTTTCTTTTGGCAAGAGTATCGAACATGGTAGCGGCGACTCCCGGATGGGACTTCATGCCTACTCCTACAATGGAAATACGGGCAATATCGTCATCCTGCAGCACATCCCCTGCCCCGATTTTTGCCGCGGCTTTCCTGGTAATTTTTATGGCCTTGGCAACCTCTGTTTTATTGACGGTAAAAGATATGTCTGTCTGGCGCAGATGGCTGACGTTCTGGACGATCATATCTACACTTACGCCGTTCTCGGCAAGATTCTTAAAAATCTTGGCAGCAACTCCTGGTTTGTCAGGTACGGTGCAGACCGTGATTTTTGATTCGCCTCTGTTTAAAGTTACACTGCTTACAAGGACATCTTCCATTCTTTTTACCTCCCTTAGGATCATTGTGCCCGGGCTGTCTGAAAATGACGAACGTACATGTATCGGGACATCAAATTTTTTAGCAACTTCAATTGAACGTGACTGCATGACCTGAGCGCCTAATGATGCCATCTCAAGCATTTCGTCGTAAGTCAGCGCATTGATCTTTTTTGCTTTGGGTTCGATACGCGGGTCGGTAGTGTATATCCCTTCAACGTCGGTATAAATCTCGCATTCATCCGCCCGCAACTCTTTTGCCAAGGCAACTGCTGTAAGGTCTGAACCGCCTCTGCCGAGGGTCGTAATATCCTGAGTGAGCGTTACACCCTGGAAACCGGCAACAATTACGATCTTGCCTTTGCTTAATTCTTCCCGGATCTTATCCGCATTTATCTTTATTATCCTTGCTTTTGTATGGCTGGTATCGGTGATTATGCCGACCTGGGCCCCGGTAAAAGAAATTGCTTCTTTTTTCAGTTTGTGTATTGCCATTGCAAGAAGCGCTACTGAAATTTGCTCCCCCGTAGAAAGAAGCATGTCCATTTCTCTCTCTGATGGTTCGGTATTGATCTTCGCGGCTAACTCTACCAGCTCATCAGTCGTATCCCCTAATGCGGAGACGACTACGACCAGGTCATGGCCGAGTTTCCGGTATTCCACCACGCGTTTTGCAACATTTTGTATTCGTTCGAC
This sequence comes from Candidatus Omnitrophota bacterium, assembly GCA_016867005.1. Taxonomy (GTDB): domain Bacteria; phylum Omnitrophota; class Gorgyraeia; order Gygaellales; family Profunditerraquicolaceae; genus VGKM01. The sequence continues at coordinate 2,564 of VGKM01000128.1, forward strand.
ATTCGCGACGCTTGATCCGCCGAATTTCTGCACGATGAGTTTCTTATGCATGCCTTGGTCTCCTTAATACGCTTTTTGTTATGACCTCATAAACCATGAAACCGGCCAATATGATAAGTGCAATACTGATTGTAAATAACGTCAATTCTTTTTGCGAAAAATATTTTACCGCCTGCATGATTAATGCGGCAATCGTAGTGGCCAGCATAAAAACCGCAGGCCATAACGTGAACTGGATATTTCTTTTTTTTGTCAATAACCAGCAGGATAGGACTAACAATGCTAAGGCGGCAACAAGCTGGTTTGATGCGCCGAAAGCCGGCCAAAGCTTGGCCCATTTCCCGCTTACTGCCAGTCCTGCGCTTATAATGATTATTACTGCCGTCGAAATATAACGGTTGTTGATCTTAAAAAGCTCTTCTGATAAATACCTGGCAATCCTGGTTGCAGTATCCAGTGTAGTTAATATGAAGGCATTTAAAATCGTAATAGCAATTAATTGGCCGTATCCTGAAAGGATATTTTGCGTTATTAGGCCGTATCCTTTGCCGAAAATACCTATCGGAGTCAGATTTTTTAATGCTTCGGTAAAATTATCATTTTTCTCGAAAAGCACCGCTACTGAGATTATCGCCAATATCGCAAGTATTGCTTCTGCTACCATCGCGCCGTAACCGATGCGTTTTACATGGCGCTCGCTTGCGATTTGTTTAGAGGAAGTGCCGCTTGCAATAAGTGAGTGAAATCCGGATACTGCGCCGCAAGCAACGGTAATAAATAATGCCGGCCAAAGCATGCCTGCTTCTTGTGAATTAAATTTAATATAAAAAGGCATTTTCATCTGCGGTTGCATCAATAAAATGCCGATATATCCGGCACCCATGCCGAAGAACAACATAAAACTGCTTAAATAATCCCTGGGCTGTAAAAGGATGTTTACAGGCA
>VGKM01000129.1 GCA_016867005.1 Candidatus Omnitrophota bacterium
CTACGGGAAGCGGTAAAACTACGACGCTTTATGCCTGTTTAAGCCGCCTGAATAAAGATGCGGTAAAAATAATCACTATTGAGGACCCTATTGAATATGAACTTGGCGGTATTATGCAGATCCAGGTCAAGCCGGAAATCGGTTTTACTTTTGCCAATGCCCTAAGAAGCATATTGCGCCATGACCCGGACATTATGATGGTCGGAGAGGTAAGGGACCTTGAAACAGCTGAGCTTGCCATACGTACTGCGCTCACAGGGCATTTGATTTTCTCTTCTTTGCATACCAATGATTCCTGTTCCGGCGCCACCCGCCTTATGGATATTGGCATTGAGCCGTATCTAGTTGCTTCTTCAGTAAATGCTTTTATTTCACAAAGATTGGTCAGGGTGATCTGCCTTGCCTGTAAAGAAGAAATATCGCAAAAAGAAAAGGAATTCCTTCCTGAACCGTTCAAAAGCATGAAAATTTACCGCGGCAAGGGCTGCGATGCCTGTAAGGGCATCGGTTATAAAGGCCGCACAGCTATTTATGAAATACTGACGATTAACGATGAGATACAGGAATTGATCCTTTCAAAATCAAGTGCCACTCAGATTAAGAAAAGGGCAAGAGAAGTAGGATTTAAGACCTTGCGCGATGCAGGGATAGAAAAAGTCAGGATGGGGGTTACTACCCCTGAAGAGGTATTGCGCGTAACCTCGCTTGAGGAATGATATAATGCCTAAATTTGTCTATAAAGCAAAAAAAGGGTTAGAGGATGTTTTTGAAGGCATGATTGAGGCAGATTCTAAAGAACAGGCCTTAAACTTGCTGATAGACCAGGGCTTGTTTCCGATAAATATCGTTGATGAGAGTGAATATGTGCCTGAAAAAAAAGGAGTACTTCAAAGAGAAGGTAAGAAAGCAAAAAGAAGAAAAAAGAGGATTTCCTCAAAAGAAATCCTTAATTTTACCCAAAAGTTAGCTACGCTTTCCCGGGCAAAAGTCGAGCTCCTTTCAAGCTTAAAGATCCTTTATGAACAGACAGAGAATGCCAAATTCCAGGATATTATTTTAGATGTATATAATGTCATTAAAGAAGGGAAAACTTTTTCTGAAGGCCTCATGCGTTATCCGGAAATATTCTCCCCGCTTTTCATAAATATTATCAAAGCAGGGGAAGCTAGCGGCCGCCTGGATATAAGCTTGGATCAGATAACGGATTTCCTGTACCGCGACGAAAGTTTAAAGACCAAGGTCTATGTGGCTTTGGCATATCCGGCTTTGCTATTACTCGTCGGCATAGCAAGCGTATTTGTCCTGATTAATTTTGTCATCCCGCGCCTTTTGCCTATTTTTGAGAGTTTAGGTAAAGACCTCCCCCTGATCACAAAGATTGTTTTAAATTTAAGCTTTATTTCTTCGAAAAACATCTGGGTCTTTTTTACAGCGGCAGGGATTTTCCTTGTTTTTACCACCTATTCCGCTAAGGGTAAGGCCTTATTCAAAGAATTATTAGGCAAGCTTAAGAGGGGCTTTCCTATTGTAAGGCGCCTGACTAAAAATCAGGAGTTGGCGCATCTTTCGCGGGCCCTGGCGATGCTCTTAAAGAGCGGTGTGCCTGCTTTAAAATCCCTGGAAATTGCAACTCCCGGGATAGATGACCCTAAACTGCGGGAAGATTTCAAAAAGGTATGCCGCGCGGTTGCCGCAGGCCAGGAATTGTCAAAGAGTATGGAAACTTATACTAATCTGCCCCCCTTTTTTATTAAAATGATAGCCGTAGGAGAACAATCCGGAAGGTTGACCGATGTATTAGGAGAAATTTCTGCTTCTTATACACAGCAGACAGAGGCAGATGTCGCTATGATCACGTCTCTTATCGAGCCCGTATTAATCCTGATTATGGGGATAATCCTTGGCGCAATAGTTTTAGCGATCCTCCTGCCCACTTTCCAGATTACGCAAATCGTGAGTTAATATAATGAGCGCAAGAATTTCAATAGAGATCGGCAAGCTTTACCTAAAAATTGTTACGGCTAACTCCCAGGGCATTCAGACGAAATTCTCTGACTGCATAATTGAACCGGCCCCCGGATTTACCGACGAGCAGATTTCCCAGAAGATCGCGCTCATATTTTCGCAGGAAAAAATAAAAACAAAATCTGTAACGGTTTGCCTTTCGCGCGACTGCGTTACAATAAAGAATTTACATCTGCCGAGCAAGAACCAGCAGGAAATAAATCAGATGCTCGATTTGCATATCGCCCGCGTCGTCCCCTACAAGAAAGATGAAATTGTTTACGCTTATCAGTCATTGGGCTCGGATGAAATGGGTTATTCGCGCATGATACTTGCAATAGCGCATAAGGATGTCATTAAAAGGCAGGAAAGGATCCTTGAAAAGGCAGGGTTATATATAGAAAAAATACTCCTGAGTTCCTACGGAATATGGCAATGGGTAGCCAGGAACAACGGCCCGGAGATCAAAGGAGATGACCTGTATTTTATCCTTGATTTTGATTCTACCTTTACGGATTTTGTCATATTTTCGCAAAAAAACCTGTATCTTACCAGGGGCATTGCCGTTGGCTCAAAGGCAATTGAAGATTCAAAAGAAGCAGGCCTTACAAAATTGCTGGGAGAGATAAAACAGTCCCTGATTATTTTCTATAAAGAAGAGATTAATAAAAAGATCACGCGCGCTTTTTGCTGCGGGGCAAATATGCCTGCGCCGTATTTGGCGATCATTGAAAAAGAGCTGGGGGTTACCGTAAAGCAGCTGCCCAGGGTTTTTCCCGATGATGTATTAAAAACTAAAGGCAGGATAGTCCCCTATGATACATCCATTACCGGTATATCGGAATTGACTTTACAGGACAATAAACAGGTTATTTCTTTTGTCCTTCCCGAAATGCAGATCAGAAAGTCAGTGCGCGAGCGGGCGCGGGACCTGATTATCCTGGGCAGCCTTGCTGCCTATATTCTATTTGTCGGCTTTGCAATATTCTTAAGCCGTATATACAGCCAGTATTCGTATCTTAATAAACTTAACCAGCGTTTTGCTTCTATCGGAGAGGAAACTGAAGATTTAATCAATAAATCCAGGAAGAATGAGTTTATTAAAGGTTATTTAAATCAGCGTAAAATACCCTATATTGTAATGTATAAATTACAGGGCCTTATCACTCCTGAGGTTGCAATAAGTTCTATTGTTATAGGAGAGGACAACAGCGTGACTCTGCGCGGGCAGGCAGTCCAATTATCAGATGTAACAAAGTTCGTTGCATCAATTGAAAAGAACAAATTCTTCCAGGATGTACAAAGAAAGTACATGCGGACAAAAAAGTATAAAGAAAAGGAAGTAAGTGATTTCGAAATCACCTTCAATTTAGCAATATGATCAAAATAAAGAGAAGAGAAAAGATAATAATAGCTGTTACGGTGGGCATTGTGCTCATTTTTCTTGCAGAGAGGTTTTTTACTACAGGCATAAAGGAAAAAGCAAAGAAAGCATCTTTAGAG
>VGKM01000130.1 GCA_016867005.1 Candidatus Omnitrophota bacterium
TAAAGGGTTCGGTCTTTTAGGATAAAGTTCGAACCTGTTTTTAGCAAAAATTCTCTCTTGAGCGGGAAATTTCCAGGCCTTTTCGGGGCAATAAAATGAAAGAGATTTTTAATAATTTTAAATCGTTATTGTCTCAGAGATTATTGAAAAATATTTTTACTACAGAGGACTCTGTTCGTTATACGTTTTTTCATTCGCTTATTACGGAGGGTAACTATAAACCAGAGGATATCATATTAGAACAACCTTGTAAGAATCGTAAATTTAAAAATGACAGGTTGGATTTATACATTGTCCCTAAGAACTTGAATAGGGCGTTGGCCTTTGAATTTAAATACAACCGTAACAAATCGGGCACATATACAAGCGATGCGGGTTCTCTATTTTGGGACTTTTTTAAATTAAATAATGAGAGGCTGTCAAATAGGGCTTCGGCATACTTAATATATTTATTTGACGAACAGATGAAAAAATATTTTTCTAGCCCTAAGAACAATCTTCAAGATTTACTGACCATGTCAGAAGGTGAGCGGTTGCTAATCAATAGGAAGTATGTTGAAAAGTTTCCAAAGAGTTTTGTTAGTTGGGTCAAAGGTAGTGATTACGACTATATAACAAATTGCACTATAAGAATTGTTTTTAGTTGTTCTCTACCCAAAAGGCACCATTTGAGGATCTATAAAGTGGGCCCCGAAAAGGCCTGTTCTTAAAAATGAGCTATTACCGGCTCATTTTAAAATCCTTTCAAAGCGACCGATGGCCAAAGACTATTACAGCTTAACTGAAGTTGCGCAGACGCTGGGAATTTCGCGCCAAGCGGTGCACAAAAGAATCAAGAAGAATAAATTAAGGGCTATGAAAGTTGGTACTACCTATATTATAGGTAAGGAGGAGATCAAGAAATTGAAGACCTAATATTTTTTTGTCTTTAAGGTTGATAATTATCAACCTTGATGTATAATAAGTAACAACCAAGGAGGTTTTTAAGATGGGGTACTTTATTTATACTCGCAAATCTACGGATAACGAAGAAAGGCAGGTTTTGTCTATTGAAAGCCAACTCCAAGAGCTTAAGGATTTTGCCAAGCGAGAATGCTTAGAGGTTATAGACATATTTACTGAATCAAAAACTGCTAAGGAGCCGGGAAGAGAAGTCTTTAATACAATGCTCAAACGCATAGAAAAAGAAAACATTGAGGGCATTCTCGCTTGGCACCCAGATCGCTTGGCGCGAAATTCCATAGACGGGGGCAAAATTATCTACCTTATAGATATAGGTAAAATTAAAGAACTGAAGTTTCCTACTTACCGCTTTGATAATACCGCCTATGGAAAGTTTATGCTCTCCATCGTCTTTGGCCAATCCAAGTATTATGTGGACAATCTCTCGGAAAACGTTTTGCGCGGCCTGCGCCAGAAGTTACGCCGCGGCGAATATCCTAGCACAGCGCCTCTAGGTTACCTTAATGACTTACGCACGCATACTATCGTTATTGACCCTGAAAAGGGGCCGCTTGTGCGCAAGGCCTTTGAGCTTTATGCTTCAGGCAACCACACTTTTGAATCTATTGGGATTAAATTAAAGGAAGCTGGACTTATTGGCACACGCGGTGGATTTCCGGATAACCGCGCAATCGAGCTCATCCTTAAAAACACTTTTTATTACGGCGTGTTTAAGTATAAGGGTGAATTTTACGAAGGTGCTCATCCGCCGTTAATTTCAAAGGCACTTTTTGATAAAGTGCATGCGGTACTCGCAAGCCGCAATAAACCGCACAACCCTAAGAAAGATTTATTTGTATTTAGAGGGTTTATAAGGTGCGGGGAGTGTGGTTGCCTGGTGACTGCCGAAACAAAAAAGGGCCATTATTATTACCACTGCACTAAGCGCAAGATTAAATGTTCGCAGCGCTACATCCGCGAAGAGGCGCTGGCCGCGCAAATCAACGAGCATATTCAGCGATTATCTATTAGTGACGACATTGGCGAGCTTATGCTTGCGGAATTGCAAAAAGTAAGCGAATCTAGCGAGGCCTCTAATTTTTCCATCAAGCAGCAGTTAAAAGATAAAATTGAGGCGATAAACGAACAGCTTGAGCGTTTGCTGGATTTTTACCTTAGCGAGAAAGTTTTGCAGGAAGAGTATGTTGCTAAAAAACAGAAATTGCTCACAGAAAAGGTTGAGCTAAGGGAAAAATTAGAGGATTTTGGCCGAAAGGGACTATCTCGGTTCGAACGGGTGAGAGATTTTATAACTACTTGCAATTCCGCAAGCTATGTCGCTTTGAAAGGAAATTCCCCGCTCAAGAGAGAATTTTTGCTAAAAACAGGTTCGAACTTTATCCTAAAAGACCGAACCCTTTATCTTTCTTGGCGTTCGCCGTTTTCGTTCCTTGCCCTAGGGCAAGGATTAGAAGACTGGCGGGGCCGACGAGATTTGAACTCGCGATCTTCGCCGTGACAGGGCGACGTGTTAGACCGGGCTACACCACGACCCCAAAACTTAAGGTGCTAATTGTAGAACAATTTCCTGTCAATTGCAACAAATATTTCAAATGGGCGATAGAGGACTTGAACCCCTGACCTTCTGAATGTAAGTCAGACGCTCTAACCAACTGAGCTAATCGCCCGAAAGACCTAAAATTTCTCTATGATCCCAAGGGTAAGTGCCATTACAAAAAGCGCGACTGTTTCAATAATGCCTAAAACAACGATATAATTTCCAAACCCTTTGCCTGTTTCTCCCATGGCGTCGCAGGCAACAGCAGCGGCTTTTCCCTGCCAATAGGCAGACATACCCATTGCCAATCCTGCAAAAGCGCCTATCCCCCAAAGATAGATACCTTTGTTTACCGCATCCATAATCCTGTTCATAACAACCATGCCGTAAACCGTCTGTGTAAGGGGCGCTCCGACAAAAGCAACCAGCATAAAAGAAACCGGTTTATTCTGGGAAAAGTTTTTCTTCCAGGCGCCGATAGCAGCCAGCCCTGCGACTCCCGCTCCTGCGGCTGAGCCCACTGCGGAAAGTGCCATCGCCATAATTGCACCGAGATCTTTAAATTGCTCTACCATGTCTACCTCCTAAAAGGTTAATATTATTCTTTCAGCGGTTTATATTCTGTCCCGCTCCACGAAACATTTGCATGGCTTGAGAATTCCAGAATATTAAGCCTTACTCCGTGGACTAAAACAGACATCGGCCCAAGGATAAGGTTTAAAGCATGCCCTGCAAAAATAATTATTACGGAAAGGATTAGCGTAAATAAACTGTTTGTGCCTACGCCTGCTGCCATGGAATTAAAAGTATCGGCTATCGCAACAGTTGCCAGGCCCACCGCAAAAAGGCGCACATAAGACACTACGTCGGTAAAATTATTCATTAAGCTAAGGGCAAGCGTTCCCAGCCCTGAGCCAACTGCCTTAAGAATATTTCTCTGTGGATTAGTAAATAGGATTACTAAA
>VGKM01000131.1 GCA_016867005.1 Candidatus Omnitrophota bacterium
TGCTTATAAGGAGGTAATCAATAACAGCGGCAGGATAAAATTCAGCAATATCCCCGCGCACCTTAAGAATCTATTTTCCGTTACCGGCCTGGACCGCACTATTGAAATGTACCCGGAAGAAGATTCCGCGATAAATAGCTTTAAGGAAGATAAGGCGATTGAAAATATCAAAAGAATGCAGTTGAGGCGCAGGTTTAAGCGCCTGCCGATAGATATAAAAATAGAATTACGGGCGAAATTCAATAAAGAAGCTACCTGCCTTAGGGTGGATATCTTAAATTTAAGCGCAATCGGCGCCTACGTCTTTGGATGCGATAAGTTTAAGCTCGGCGATGAAGTGTCGATTAAGTTGAGGCTTCCTCCAAAAGACGAAGAAATGGAGCTTGATGCGACAGTGGTGTGGTTATCGGATAAACAGATCCAGCCCCATATCCACCCGGGGATGGCAGTTGAATTTTCTCACATACCAGGCGCTACTCAAAGCAAACTGCTTGAGTTTATAGAAAGAAACCTTTCGTATTTATCCAGCGGCGATTAATTTATAATAATCAGGCGGAATCAGAATGCGTAAATATCTGTATAATTTGGCGACCGATGGCAAAAACGGGGTTGTTGCAGGGGTTTGCAAGTTTTTGCTTTTTCTCCTGTCGCTTGTTTACGGTTTCATCATCAGGTGCTTGTCAGCTGTCCAACTGGCAAATCCAAAGCAGCTTGGCATGAAAATCATCAGCGTCGGCAATATCACCTTAGGCGGCACCGGCAAGACCGTATTAGTGGAATATCTTGTGCGGTACCTAAGGCAAAAGAATATTTTAACCGCAGTCGTTTCCAGGGGTTTTAAAGGCGCGGATGAGCCGGATATGCTGCGCCTGAAATTGAAAGATACTCCTGTGATCGTGGACAAAGACAGGGCGAGGGGGGTTCAAAAAGCAGCTGCTGATTATAGGGCCAGGGCAGTTATCTTCGACGACGGTTTCCAGCAGTGGAAGATAAAAAAAGACCTGGATATCGTAATGATTGACGCGACCAACCCTTTCGGAAATCAGCACATGCTTCCAAGAGGGATCTTGCGCGAGCCGCTTTCTTCGCTTAAGCGTGCGGGGGTTTTTGTTTTATCCAAGATCAACCTTAACCCGAATATTGAAGATATTGAAGAGTTCCTTTTGGACATAAATAAAGATGCATTAATCGTGGAATCAATCCACCGGCCGGTGGACCTGGCAGGATTAGGCAATGAGGATAATAGGTTAAGTTTAGGCGTGTTAAAAGATAAATCCGTGTCTTTATTTTGCGGGATTGGCGACCCGGGTTCATTTGAGGCCATAGCCAGGGAATCAGGGGCGGTTGTGGCGGCGTTTTTTACATTCCCGGACCACCATGCTTATTCGCAAAATGACCTGGAAGATGTGATCCGCCAGTCGGAAAACAAAAACGTGGAATTTATTTTAACAACCGAAAAGGATGCGGCAAGGATCAATAACTCCAAACTTAAAATTTCAAGCTCGAAGATTTTTTCCCTGCGTATTGAGCTGGAGATCACTAAAAATGAAGAAGGATTCCATAGTAGATTACTTAGGAGTTGCGGCTTTTAAAATTATCGGGGCTGTGGTGAGGCTCCTGCCGTTGTGCGCCGTGACTTTCGTCGGCAAGCTTATAGGCCGCCTCATGTATTATGTTGATTACAGGCGCAGGGCCGTGGCTTACTCGAATCTGAAGTTTGCTTTAGGCAGGAAATATCGTCCCGGGCAATTATCGCGCATCATAAAGGATTTCTATGTGAATTTCGGCCAGAACATCATAGAAATATTTCTTTTGCCTAAAGTAGGCAAGCGCTACCTGGACAGATTTGTTACGCTCGAGGGAAAAAGTCATATTGACCAGGCGTTTAAAAAAGGCAAAGGCGTCATTCTTCTGGGTGTCCATGCAGGAAGCTGGGAATTATCAAACCTGGTTTGCGCAAACCTTGGTTTTCCTTTTGTGCTGTTAGTGAGGGACCAGCGCCATCCGCGCATAGATGCGCTTCTTAATAAATACCGGCAGCAAGAAGGATGCAAGGTCCTCCAGCGGGAAAACCAGATGCGCGGCCTGATAGAGGCGTTAAAAAACAATGAAGCAGTCGGAATGACTGCCGACCAGGGCGGCAAGAACGGCACATTGGTAAGTTTTTTCGGGAAAACAGCTTCTATGCCGAGCGGCGCAATAAGGCTGGCGCTGAAGTATGGCGCGGTAATATTACCGGCCTATTATACGCGCACCAGGGGGGCGTATCAGAAGATCATTATCGAAAAGCCGTTTGAGGTCTCCTCAACCGGCGACGATGAGCGTGATGCCAAGGAGAATTTAGAGCGGCTCATCCCGGTTTTTGAAAGATTGATTTCAGAATACCCGCAGGAATATTTCTGGGCTTATAAGATATGGAAGTATTCTAGCCAGAGGAACATACTGATCTTAAGCGATGGCAAGGCAGGCCATTTAAGGCAGTCGCAGGCAATAGCCGGTATAATTAAGGAGCATTTTGCCGCTAAAGGGGTAAAATCAGATATTAGCTTGCTGGAAATAAGGTTCAAGAGTAAGTTTTCGGGGCGCTTGTTTAGTTTAAGCAGCAAAAAAACGCTTTCGCCGGAAAGCTACAATTCGCTCATACATGCTGCGGCTGATATCGTAATTTCCGCCGGCTCAGGGCTCGCGGCAGTTAATCATTTAGTTTCAGCGGAAAATTCCGCAAAATCAATTGTTGTAATGCGCCCGTCGTTAATAAGCTTGAATAAATTCGGCCTGGCGGTTATCCCCCGGCATGACCGTCCGGGGCGCGGCAAAAATATTGTAGTAACTGATGGGGCGTTGAATCTGATCAACCGGGAGTATTTGGAAGGCGAGGGGGAAAAACTGTCCCGGGCCTATGGTATCAAGCCGTTTTCCAAAGAAACAATAGGGCTGGGGTTATTGATCGGAGGGGATACGAAGAATTTCCGCCTGGCAGAAGAAGACGTATCAGAGGCCATTAATCAAATTAAATCAATTGCCGGAAATAATAATGCTTTTATTCTGGCCACGACCAGCCGTAGGACATCTTCCGGTATAGAGGGGCTTATAAAAAAAGAATTGAAAGATTGTGTGCATACCGGGGCTTTGATCATCGCCAGCGAAAACAACCCTTCGTTTGCGGTAGGAGGGATACTCGGCCTGAGCAGCATAATCATTACTTCTCCTGAAAGCATATCAATGATTTCTGAGGCAGTAGCAAGCGGTAAATATGTCATCGTGTTTGATTCTTTGCGCCTGGACAAAAAGCACCGGCGTTTTCTGGATTTTTTCGCTTCTAAGAAATACATTTATCTTGCGAGGCCCGGTGAGCTGGGGAAAA
>VGKM01000132.1 GCA_016867005.1 Candidatus Omnitrophota bacterium
GACCGCCGCATTCGACCACTCTGCCAACTCTCCAAAATTAGAAACTGGCGGAGGCGGAAGGATTCGAACCCTCGGAGGACTTGCGTCCTCAGCGGTTTTCAAGACCGTCGCTTTCAACCACTCAGCCACGCCTCCAACAATCTATTTATTTACAAAAAGCTGGGTTGCGATTGCGTTATAAATGTCCTGCCCGATTTGGTAAGCATTTTTGCAGAGCGATACAAATGAAAACTCTTTAAAAATAATGCTTAAGAAAAATGAAAGAAAAATAATATTGATCAGATAAATAAGCGAAAACCCGAATATGTAATTTGCCTTAAAAAAATCGTCTTTCTTCGCGCGCATGGTTTTTGCGCTGAAAACCAGGTGCAGGCACAGCGTAAAACCAAAAAGAAAAGCAAAATATCCGGAAAACCCTTCAAGCGCCCAGGAGAATGCGCCATAAACTATTAAAAGCAATATCGTATAAACAGGGAGCAAATACGGAGCCACCCTGACCAGGGGCTTAAAGAAATGGAAAAAGAATTCCAGTAATTTCTGGCCTGTGGTGTAGAGCTTTACCGGTTCCCAGATAAAAAGATATACCACCAGGAAACTGACTACCCCCCACCAGAAATATTCCTGAAGGGGCCTCTCTATATGGCTAAACTCGTTTAAGAACGCGCCGGTAAAAGTATAGACAAAAGGGATAAGGCAAAGCCCCAGCACAAATTTCGTAAAAATCAGGAATTTGCGGGTAAACTCTGAGACCTTCGGTTTTAATCCTGAACCGAAATCAGAGGACTCATCCTGAAACCTGTATCTAGGAAATTCTCTCTGTTCCATTTAGGTATGGGCGTAGGATATCGGGAACTAAGATCGACCCGTCTTTCTGCTGGTAATTTTCAAGCAGCGCGATCACCGTACGGGCTAAAGCAATGCCTGAGCCGTTAAGCGTGTGGACGAACTCCGGCTTCTTCGTGTCTTTCTTTTTGAATTTTATATTGGCGCGCCGCGCCTGGAAGCTTTCAAAATTACTGCAGCTTGAGACCTCAAGCCATTTATCGCATCCTGCGGCATAGGCCTCCAGGTCATAGCACTTACTGGCAGAAAAACTCAGGTCCTCGGTAGCAAGCATTACGACTCTGTACGGCAGCCCCAATAACTGCAGCACTTCTTCTGCATCCTGCAGCAACTTTTCCAATTCATCATATGAATTATCCGGTTTTACAAACTTGACCATCTCCACTTTATCAAACTGATGCACGCGGTTCAGGCCCTTGGTATCCTTGCCGTATGAGCCCGCTTCTCTGCGGAAACATGCGGTATAGGCAGTATAATAAACAGGCAGCTTTTCTTCTTCCAGGGTCTCGTTCCGGAAAATATTGGTCACCGGAACCTCCGCTGTCGGTATCAAAAATAGATCGTCTTCTTTTAATTTATACATATCCTCTTCCATCTTCGGAAGCTGCCCCGTACCGATCATGGAATCACGGTTGACCAAAAAAGGCGGAAAGACCTCGGTATAGCCGTGTTTCTGTGTATGCAGATCAAGCATGAAATTGATCAGCGCGCGTTCCAGCCGCGCCCCCCAGCCCTTATAAAGTATCCAGTTTGAGCCGGTAATCTTTGCCGCCCTCCCGAAATCAATGATATCAAGGCCCTGCGCCAGGTCGATATGAGTCCGGGGCTTAAAATCAAATTTCGGCGCTTCTCCCCATGAACGCACAACTTTATTGTTTGCCGCACTGCCGCGCGGTATCGACGGATGCGGGATGTTGGGGATACTTAGGGCCAATTTATCCAGATCAATATCTATCTCTTTTAATTCTTTTTCTAAGCTGCCGATCCTTTGGGAGATATCTTTCATCGAAGCAATCTTAGCTAAGGCGTCTTTCTTTTCCTTTAATAGGAAGCTGACTTCGTCATTGATTTTGTTCCTTTGCGCGCGAAGCTCCTCCAGTTCCAAAAGGTTCTTCCGGCGGAGATCATCAAGCTTGGCTAAGGTATCCAGATCAACCTTTGAATTACGGTCATTAAGCGACTGTTTAATTAATTCCTGATTTTCGCGGATAAATTTTAGGTCCAGCATTGAACTCCTTCTTAGCCCTTAATTACACCCAGAGGCCTCATACGGCATACTCGTTTTGAAATGCCTGCATTATGCACAACTCCCACCACATCATTGACGTCTTTATACGCCTGGGGGGCCTCTTCTACTATCGTCCCCCGGCCCGACGCTTTAACAATTATACCCTTAGATTCCAAATCCTTCAATAAAACATTTAAGTTTATGGATTTTGCCGCGGCTGTGCGTGATTTGACGCGGCCTGCCCCATGAGCCGTAGAATAAAAAGTTTCCTCTGCTTTTTCTGTCCCTGTCAAAAGATAAGAATTCCTGCCCATATCTCCGGGAATGATCACCGGCTGGCCGGTTTTTTTATATCTTTCGGGCAAAGCAGGATGCCCGGGAGGGAAAGCGCGTGTCGCGCCTTTTCTGTGCACGCAGAGGTTTTTTTCTTTACCGTTAATATTATATTTTTCGATTTTTGCGATATTGTGAGCGACATCATAGATCAGCCGCATCCCCAATTTCTGCCAGCTTGTCCCGAAAACGCGCTCAAAGCCGGTGCGGGTAAGGTGCATCAGGCATTGCCGGTTAGCCCAGGCGTAGTTAGCCGCGCATTTCATTGCGCCTAAATAGGCCTGTCCTTCGGATGATTTTACCGGCGCGCAAGACAGCTGACGGTCAGGCACGTTAATATTGTATTTCTGCAGGCAATACACCATGCCTCTTGAATAATCTTCGCAGACCTGATACCCCAAGCCGCGCGAACCGGAATGTATCATCACCATGATCTGGCCTAAATCCAGCCCGAAAGAATCACAAAGCCCGGCGTCATAAAGCTGGTCAATCACCTGTATTTCCAGAAAATGATTGCCTGAGCCCAGGGTCCCGGATTGGGCTTTGCCGCGCTCATAAGCGCGCTCGGATACCGCATCAGGGTCAGCGCCCTGGATCGCGCCGCGCTCCTCAGTGCATTCTAAATCATCTTCCGTGCCATAACCTTTTGAAACCGCCCATTTTGAGCCATTGGACAGGATCTCTTTTTCTTCTTTAGGGCTGACTCGGATATCGCCTTTGGAACCCACGCCTGCCGGGACAGTTGAAAAAAGCGTATAAACCAGGTCTTTTATTTTATCTTTAATATCATCAAAACGCAGGTCCGTCCTCATAAGGCGCACACCGCAATTTATATCAAATCCAACGCCGCCGGGAGACACAACGCCTCCTTCTTCGATATCAGTTGCCGCCACTCCCCCGATAGGAAACCCGTAACCCCAATGAATATCCGGCATTGCCAGGGAATAATT
>VGKM01000133.1 GCA_016867005.1 Candidatus Omnitrophota bacterium
GTCTTCCGCAGCTAATATACAAATTCTTCTGGCGATAAAACGGGGGTCTTCTCCGGCATAAAGCATTTTTGCCATCCAATACAATGCTGCGTCGGGATCAGACCCTCGCATGGATTTAATGAATGCTGAGGCGGTATCAAAATGGGCATCCTCGTCTTTGTCGTAAAGAACGGCTTTTCTCTGGATTGATTCTGCGGCAACTTCCAGGCCAAACTTAATTACGCCTTCTTTGTCCGGAGCTGTAGTAAGGGAGCCGATTTCCAGGGCATTAAGCGCCCTTCTGGCATCTCCTTCGGAGGACTTGGCAATAAACTGCAAAGCTTTTTTGTCCGCTTTAATTTTAAGATTGCCCAATCCGCGTTCTTTATTTTCTAATGCAGCGACTAAAATCCCCGTGATCTCGGATTCTTTAAGGGCCTTTAATTCACACACAAGCGAACGGGAAACCAGAGGCGAAGCTATGGCAAAATATGGATTATGTACAGTTGCCCCGATAAGCACAGGATTGCCGTCTTCTATATCCGGCAGCAGGACATCCTGCTGGGCTTTGTTAAAACGGTGGATCTCGTCAATAAATAGTATTGTTTTCTTGCCTGATGCGGCTTTAGAATGTTTTGCCTGAAGAATAACCTTTCTTAACTCTTCAACATTAGAGGTGGTGGCGTTAATACCTGTGTAGTTTGATTTTGTAAAATTCGCTATTACTTGCGCCAGGGAAGTTTTTCCTGACCCGGGCGGGCCGTATAAGATTACTGAGCTAAGCCGGTCCGCTTCAATTGCCCGGCGCAGGATTTTGCCTTTACCGATTATATGGTTTTGCCCGAAAAAATCATCCAATGCAGCCGGGCGCATGCGCACAGAAAGAGGCAGGTCTTTGAGGTTTTCGGATTTGGGTTCGTAAAAAAGATCAGGAGGGTTTTTAGTCATATAATTCCTTTTCTCCGATGCTAAAAAAAATCCCCACATGTGCCGTCGGAGATGATTGGTTGAACCAATTTGGTTCCAAGTGGGAGCCGGGCCTAACACGCCAAAGCGTATCAGGAAAAAAGCCCCCTGGTTATTAGTGTTGGATCACCAATCATTAATTCTCCATCGAACACCGCAGGGAATTTTTTCAAAATGTCCTTTTTGCTAAACAAATTATAGCACATAGGGACTGCGAGTCAATGTTATCTGATTTGGGCGCTGAAACGCTCTGTCAAAATCCTGGAAATTGACGCATAAAGCGGGTTGATTTCTTCTTCCGTGAGCGTGCGCTCATCAGAGCGGTATAAACAGGAAATGGTAAGGCCTTTCATCCCCTGCGGGATTTGCTTGCCTTTATAAATATCGGCTATCCGGACAAGCCGCAGTAATTCCGGTGAATTTTCCCTGATTGCCGTTAAAATGTCTTCGGCCAAGATGTCATCTTTGATCACAAAGCTTATGTCTCTGGCGATCCCCGGATACACCGGGAGAGGGATAAATTTCTTATTAAGATTGGCCTTTTGGAACAAAACACCCAGGGATACCTCGGCGGTTGCTACATTTTTATTTTTTATGTCCAATGCAGAAAGGATGCTTTCTTTTATGTTCATCATAAAACCGATTTTCTCCCCTTCTATAGCAATCGCGATCTTACCCTGGCCTTCCGCGGTAAAACTGTATTGCGTGATGCCGAATCTTTCAAAAACAGCCTCGAGAACCCCTTTTAAATGCAAAAGCCCCAGTTCTTCTCTTAAGAGCCCGTTTTCCAAGACAGCCGAACGCGCCCCGCATAAGGATATGTTCAAGGCAAGTTCTTCCTTAGGCGCGCCGTGTTGCTGGCTTCTGAAAATATTGGCTATCTCAAATAAGTTCACATAACCTTGCTTTTGGTTAAGATTATAAGCAATACACTTGAGCATTGACGGTGCCAAGAGCGGCCTCAACACTTCCTGTTCCCTGCTTAGCGGGTTCATGATCTCAACTAAAGAGCCGGTATCAAATCCTTCCAGCAGGTCTTTGTCGATCAAGCTGTATGTTATTGCTTCATTCAGCCCCAGCCCAAAAAGCATTCTTCTTAACATAGCCGCTAAATCTCTCGGGGTAACAACATCGATTTGCGGGCTGATCCTCGGAAGGGTAAGAGGCAATTTTTGGTAACCAAAGATCCGCGCCACTTCTTCTATCAAGTCAATTTCCGAATTTACATCCTGCCTGAAAAGGGGCGATTTGACTAAGAATTTCCCTGAGCTTGCATTCTTCACGGAAAAACCAAGCTTAATAAGGATGTTTTTTACTACCGGGGCTTTAATATCAACGCCTAAAACTTTATTTACAGATCTAATATCGAGTACCAGCGTTTTTTCTTTTCCCGTAATGACCCCGCAGGATCTTTCCGAAGCCAACTGCCCTCCGGCGATCTCCAGGATTAACCCTGCACAAGAGGCAGAAGCGGATACCGCAGTCGCAAAATCCAGGCCGCGCTCAAATCGATAGGAAGAATCTGTCTGCATGCCGAGCGCCTGCCTAGCTCTCCTTGTAACAACCGGGTCAAAAACAGCTGCCTCCAAAAGTATATCCTTTGTACTAAAGCTGACCTCTGTATCTTTGCCGCCCATAATGCCTGCGATGGCGATTGGTTTATTTTTATCGGCGATAACCAGGATATTGCGGCCCAGGGGGTGCTCTACGCCGTCAATGGAGACGATTTTTTCCTGATCTTTTGCACGGCGGACTATTATTGTATCCGAATTTAATTTGTGAAGGTCAAAGGCGTGCAACGGCTCCCCGTAAGTAAATAATACGTAGTTAGTAATGTCGACGATGTTGTTGACACTGCGGCAGCCAATAAGCTCAAGGCGCCTTTTTAGCCAACCGGGGCTGGGCCCCACTGAAACATTTTTGATAATCTTAGCGGTGTAAAGCGGGCAATCTTTTTTGTCCTCAACCAGTATCTTTAAATCCCGGTTTTCTTTTTTCGAGCTTTTAGTTTTGAGTTGAAGTTTTGAGCTTTGAGTTTTTAATTTTGAGTTTGTTATTGCGGATATTTCCCTTGCGATGCCGATCACGCTGAGCCAATCGGGGCGGTTAGAGGTAATTTCAATCTCAAAAACAAAATCACCGTCTTTGTGTTCGATTGACTTGACTTCTATGCCGGCCATAGTAAGCTTATCGGCCAATTCCTCAGGCCCAAGCTTAATATCGACAAAATCCTTCAACCAATTATAAGTTAATTTCATTTTTAAAATTGTTTTAAGAATCTCAGGTCATTTTCAAAAAACAGCCTGATATCATTGATCCCGTATTTAAGCATAGCTATTCTCTCAACACCCATTCCGAAAGCAAATCCGGTATATTTTTTGGGGT
>VGKM01000134.1 GCA_016867005.1 Candidatus Omnitrophota bacterium
TCCATAGTTCTTTAGATACTCATTAAAGGACGCTGTGGCTTTCGGCTGGGTGCGGGCAGCCGAAAGCCACAGCAAAGCCGAACACGCAATAAAATTAGCACGAAGCCCCGCCCCAGCGGGGCGCCAAGTGAGGCTTCTGCCCACAGAAGCCGAGCGGTGAAAAGCAAGATACGGGAGCGCCGACAGGCGCGGTGCCTAAAACTTATTGAGGAATAAAAATTATTATGTTATATTATGGCTTGATAGAATCCTTAAAATACTTTCGGATTTCGTACGTTAAGGGCAGTGTTTCCTTCCCTGATTATTTAATTTGACACACCACTTTACAATAATATAATGAAATATAAGAATAATACAAAAAAGGGGGTTAAATGAAAAGAATGATATTGGCCGGGCTTTCATTTATTGCGATTATGTTTATAGCAGCGCCTCTTTATTGCCAGGAAAAAGTCCAGGATGACAAACAGCAGGAAGCGGCGGTAGATACCGATGATATGCATTACGAAAAAACACCGATAAATAAATTAGGCAGGGGACTGTTAAATACAGCTACATGCTTTTTGGAGATCCCTGCAAGCATGTATAAAGTTTCTGAAGAAAAAGACGAAATTGCGGGTTGGACCTTAGGGGTAGGGCAGGGTTTTTTGACCTCATTCCTGCGGCTATTCTCAGGCGTATTTGACACAGTTACTTTTTTAATCCCACCTTATAATAAGCCGTTTATGAGCCCGGAATATCCCTGGCAAAGCTTTGAAGACGGCTATAAAGAGCGGCTCAGTTATTAAATAAATTCTTTTCTTTTTCGGTAAGGTCTCCGACATAAAGCCAGACAGCAATCTGCAGCCGTTCATCAACGACCCCGATAACAGAGCCGTCCCTTTCTATCAGTTGGCCTTTTGAAAGGCCCTGCACTTTATCAAGGTTTTTGTACAGGAATATTACCTGGTAGGGGGTATTGTCCGCAGTTTTTTGAGTTTCGGTTGTGACCCTGTAATATTTTTCGCTTTTGTCATTCTTTTCGTCAAAAAAATTATACTCCTCTACATTCAGTACCTTGCCGTTTGCCTGCATTGCCTTGCCAAGCCAGCCATTCACAATCTCTTGACGCTGCAGGTCCGTTGCGGCCTGGAATTTATCTGCTAGGTCCGGGATAGATAAATTTTGGGCATAAGATAAACAGATAAATGATGCCAAAAATGCTATTATGAAAAAAATATATTTAGGTGCAGCTTTCATGATTTACCCTCCTGCGTTTGGAAACACTAAATTCCCAACCTTCTTAACCTCGCAGGTTTAAACGGGCCTTTAGCTCTCTTAACCTACGAGGTTTTACTGTTATTGAAAACACTATACCCCTAAAAAATAATAATTTCAAGTTAAAAAACAAGAAAATCATTGACAACAATATGCTCTTTGCATATGATAATATGCAAAGGAAATATAACTATATGCAAAATGCATATAGAGGGCTAAAGAGATGATAAAATTCAGCAAAACAAGCGCAAAGCTGTTGAAATTCTTTTATGCAAATCCGCAGGAGGCCTTTTATATCCAGCAGATCGGGAGGATGTTGAAAGTAAAACCCGGGGTTTTCCAGCGCGCCCTCTATAATATGGAGAAGGACGGGATATTAAAAAGCGAGTACAGGGCGAATGCGCGCTTCTTCAGCATTAACAAGAATTATCCTTTTTATAAAGAATTGAAGACCATCCTTTATAAAAGCAGGGTTGCTCTTGCTGCCGCGGCATTTTTAATCCCGTGTTTTTGTTTTTGTAATGTGCAGGCGTTTGCGCAGGCAGATAAAAGCCCTGTCGTCCTTACTTCTTTGGAAGATGCCTGCAAGATAGCTTATAAGAATAATAAAGATATCCAGATCCAGGAACAGGAAGCAAAGGTAGCTTCGGCTGCTATTTTAGGCGCTCGCAGCGCGTTCTTGCCCGATGTTAACTTAAATGCCGCTTATACACGCAGAGGGGCTGTGTTAAACCAGAATCTAGTGCCGTCAAAAAAGGATAGCGGTATTTTCTCGGGATACAAAAACGATAACCAGTTAGGGGTATCTATCGGCCAGTTGATCTATGACGGAGGAGCCAGTATCGCTAATTTACGGGAGAATCAGGTTGCCGCGCTGGAACAGGTGGAAACTTTCCGGGCAACCAAGCTTAATGTGGAGCTGGATACAAAGCGGCTTTATTATGGCCTGCTCCTTGCTTATGAAACAAAGCGCATTGCCGAAGACCTGGTTGCCCAGGCGCAGGGCCATTATAAGAATGTGAAGCATAGATTTGAACAAGGCACCGCCTCTAAATTCGATGCCTTGCAATCAAAAGTACAGGTTTCTTTATTGATCCCGCAGCTGGTTAATGCATTAAATGCTATTGACCTGATTATGGCTGAATTGAATCAGGTATTGGGTTTAAGGATCCAGGATATAATTAAGGTAGACGACCTGCTGGATTATGAACCAATAGAAATTCAAGAGGATGAGTTTTTAAAGCTGTCTTATTTGAACAAGCCGGAGATGATCCTCTCATCATTAGGCATTGATATGAGCAAATGGTCGGTGAAATTCGCAAGAGCCGGCTGGTTCCCCCAGATCAATGCAGGCGCAGGGTATAATTTCCGTTCCGGTAACAACACAAACATGTTTAATAACCGGCACAGCAATTGGGATGTCGGTGTCAGCATGACTCTGCCGTTGTTTGACGGGTTTGCCACCAAGGCAAAAGTAGATGCCGCAAAAGCAAAACTACAGGAAGCAATGATCAGCAAGGGCAAGGCAAGCGATGAAATTGCTGTTTCCGTGCGCCAGGCATGTATTGACATAAAGCAGGCGCAGGCGGTGATAGATTCACAGAGGGACAATCTGGAAGATGCCAAAGAGGCGCTCAGGATCGCCGAAGTGCGCTTTGACAACGGCATTGGTATAAATCTTGATGTCCTTGATGCGCAAGTTTCCCTGGCACAGGTGGAGGAAAACCTGGCGCAGGGCGTATATGATTATATTATGGCCAAGGCAAGCTTAGACCGGAATATGGGAGTAGAAGTTTTGAAGGAGGAAACTAATGAAAAAAAGGATTAAATTATTACTGATAATTCTTATTTTAATAGCGGCATCTCTTGGCGCGTTATTCTTTTTGGCTAAGGATAAACATAACGGCAAAGTTATAAAAGTTTCCGGGAATATTGAAGGCAACGACGTGCGTATATCCTTCAGGGTAGCCGGCCAGATAGAACAGCTTCTTTCCGATGAGGGGATATATTTAAAAAAAGGCGACATTGTCGCGCGCCTTAATAAAGATGAATTAAGCAAAATTAAAGCA
>VGKM01000135.1 GCA_016867005.1 Candidatus Omnitrophota bacterium
TCTAACTTTAATCGGAGAGAAACCAGCCTGTACTGTTGAATACTCAGGATATAGCTCAAGGCCGGCTGGATTGGGAGAAATCGAGGAACTCTTATCCCGCTTTTTCGGTGACAACATCTTTTTTGATTTTAAAAGCCATATGGCTGGGGCATCAGAAGTGCCATTTTATATGGGGCATGGTATTATCGCCAATAAAGGGATAGTCCGTTCTATATTAAAAGAAGTGCCTGGTTTTGCCACCTCTGAAGAGATAGAAAAAGCAATGGCAGATATTACTTTTCCAGAATTTATTTGGGAATTTATTTGTATGCCTGGAAAACCAGAATGCGGGATCATCTTAGGTTATCCAAAAGAAGATGTTGAGGATGTAATCCGGTATTTTACGTTTTTAGGAGAAGCCGATATTGACGAACCAACGCAAGTAGATTTAAGAGAGCCCGCGACAAAAAGCAAGTTGCTTAAGTTCTTTGGAAAAAATCGCAAAGATGATCTGTTATTCCTTATGGAATTCTATCGCCTTGCTTTAGCTGAAAGGGAAAAGGATAAAGAAATTTCTGATAAATTTGCAAATATCGGTTTCTTCTGGATTTCTCGTTATCCTGATATCCGTGAGGCGTATCTAAATTATTACAAGAGAATACTAGACGAGGCAAGAGCCGCCCTCCAGCCTTTAGGGGGCAATAATTCAATTATTGCTCATAGGCCCATGAAGCACCATCTTGATTCAGACGATTTATTCACTGTGAGTTCAAGAGAGCGCTTGAAGTTATCCGGCTACATGGGTTGGCAGCCGGGAATGCCGCGTAATATGTTCTTTGCTGATGGGAGCGGTGCAGGCAGGTTTACTAAAACTGATATCGGTATGGTTCGGAAAGTGATTAATGATTCTAGTGCGTTGTTAAGAAAGATCCAAGGGTTAAGCAAGCAATATGCGGAATCTTCTAATTTAACAGTACCCAATAGAGAAAAACTTATTTCAGATATAAGATTGTTTACATGTTATCTTATAGAAGAAAAAGAGAAACATCGCCAATTAAGGCGGGATGTCATTAAGGAGACAGGCAATAGAACTCTTGAGATTGACTCCAGCGTTAAAGATTATTTAGGCAAAAAGACCATTCTAATAACAGGTGCAGCAGGAGTTGCTGGAAGTAAATTATGCGATTATATATTGACACATCAAGATTTGCATCCGCGAGCTATCGTATTGACAGATATTATGCAGGCAAAGTTAGAAGAGTATGTAAAAAGTATCGGAAAAATAGCTGCTAAAAAGAATGTAAGTTTGTTTTCGTTTGTTGCGGATTTGGCTGATAGAAATACTATTGAAGATATGTTTGAAAAATTCAGGCCCCAAGTAGTTTTTCATGTAGCTGCACAAAGGGTGCCTGGGTTAGGGGAAAGGTTTGTTATAAAGACGATGGCCGCAAATTCTTTAGGCACAAAGAATTTAGCCGAATTAGCAGATAAATATGAGGTTGAACGTTTCATTTATTGTTCTACTGGTAAAGCGAGGCATTATTATGATACAAGGACATATACCATAACAAAGAAAATTGCCGAGGAAATTATTCAAATGATAGCTGAAGATAGCACGACTCGATTTGGGATAGTACGTTTTCATCAAGTAATTACTCCTGATAACGATCTATTGAAGCATATAAAAAGCTGTATATCAAATAATCGACCGGTCAGTATTTATTATCAACACGGCTATAGGATGCCGGTACAAAGCTTAAATGAATCAGTGGTATCGTTGTTAAATGCAGGTGTATATGCTAAAAAAGCAGAAATTTTCGGAATCGACAGGCCTTTTTTCGATAATGAAATTACTGCATTAAATATCGCATTGTACGAAATTAAGAACTCTGGTAAAGATTTACCGCTTCTTATTGTTTCTCCGCCGGCAGGGCATTTTGAAGAATTCTTTCCAGGGTTTGTTGATCAAGAAGATAGAGCGAATAAGCTTCTTTATTTTAACTATCTTGAATCTGTCAGCGTAGAAAAAAGAGGAAATTTAAATCAAGTGAGGCACCCTCTTTACGATAAGGGTCAACTCGCCAAAAATATTGAATATATATTTAAGGTATACGCTGAAGTTTCTGGCTGTCATGATGAGTCAGCCATGAAGAAAGCGCTTATTGAATACATGATTTCATATGTACGCAATATTTACTCGCATTGTCCTATACAGCAATTATTTCAAGTTTTGTTATGGAGTTTAGATCCAGTATCCATTAATAAGGGAATAATTAATTTAACTTATGAGAACAACAAAAACATATTTGCGTTATTGTTTGAAATTTTGCATTCAAGAATAAAAGATTTGCCAGAGCTTTCAGTTTCGATTAGAAATAAGCTAAGAAAATGTTTAACTTTCTATTCCCGAGTTGATCCATCAATTGGCGGTTATGTAACAGAGTTTAATGTCGTCTTGTCTGGTAGAAGAAAACATGCACAAGAATTAGTAGATAAGCTTATTCCGGTAATTAACGAAACCACAACTAAATTCTTAGCTGATTATAGCCGCAAGCCAAATATTAAAGAGGCCGCATTAAATCTGCCTGAAGAGTTAAGAATGAGCGTAAGTTGGTTTACAGCATGGCTGCGGGATACTGCAAAGCAGCAAAATAAGGCCAAAGAGGAGTTTTGTAAAGATTTAGGCATAGAGGTTTTTGGAGGGAAAAAGCCCAGGGTAAATGTTGAAGCCAGGATTAATAAAATTAAAATTGAAGTAATGAAGCTCGGCGGTATTGCCCTGGATACTGAAATTGCCAAGCTTCTTAATATGCGCGCACATTCATTGCAAAGCTGGTGTTATTCGCATAATACCAATTTAAAAGAAATGAATGTCTTGCCTGACAGGATGAGAGAAAACAGGTCAAAGGCGCTGAAAGAATTAAATGAGCCGAAATTATTGGCTCAGGCGCGCTGTATAAGGTACATCGAGCTTATTAGTTTATGGTATGAGCGGTTATTGGGGGCGACTGCCATCAGAAAAAGCCTTGAAGAAAAAGAAAATCTTACTGATGAAGATAAGGAGATATTAAGCGGAGTCAAAGACACCGTCAAGGGATTACGGGAAAATCTCGCATCTTTTGAAATCAGGAGCGGGTTGCTTTATCAAAAACTCATCCAGGAAAAATTACAAATAGCAGTGCGGCTTTTGGATGCAAATAATGAGTCAGCTGCCGCATCGCCTCTTGCTTCAGCAATACGCCATTTAAGCATGGATTTAAAATCGCTGAAAAAAGGCCCTGCGCAGTACTTTTTCCGGGATGAAAATACAAGATTACCGAAAATCCGCAGCGG
>VGKM01000136.1 GCA_016867005.1 Candidatus Omnitrophota bacterium
CAGGTGCAGTCGCAGGATGACTTCGTCTGGCCGGTTAAAGGGAGAGTGGTTTCTCATTACGGCAGCACGTTTAAGAATATGCTTAACAAGGGCCTGAACATCGAATCATCGGGTGGGCAGGATATCGTTGCCTCGCGCAGCGGCAGGGTAGTTTTTTACAGCCCCAAATTCAAAGGTTACGGCAAGGCAATAATCATTGACCACGGGGATAATTTTTCCACTGTATATTCCGGGAATTTTGAATCACAGGTTAAGCCGGGCGATTCTGTAATAAAAGGTAATGCGATAGCCAGGTTTAATCCGGCCGGGAATAAACGCCTGCATTTTGAGATCAGGAAAGGCAGTTATTCCCAGAACCCATATTTTTACCTGCAATGACAGAAGATAAGTTTTTCGGAAGGCAGTTTTATCTAAGTATTCTTGATAAGAGGGTACGCGGGCTCTTTAGCGGCTACAGGCAGAATCTTGCCATCGTAGGCGATGAGCTTGTCGGTAAAACCTCGATAATCTATAAATTCCTCAATAATTTCTCCGATAACCGCATCATCACAATTTACCTGCAGGCCCGCCCGGAAAGCTTAGCAAGTTTTGCCAAGCGTTTTATCGGGATCCTGCTTTATAATTTTCTTGTTAACAGCGGCATAGAATTAAAGGAAGACCTTGGATTTTTAATTAAAAAATCGGAAAAGTACATCCCCGGAACTGTCAGCAGGATCAGGGAAATACTTTTGTCGCTTGAAAAGAGAAAAAAGAACAATATTTTCTCGGAGATCCTTTCGTTGACCGAAAGCATGACGGCGGAAACTTCCAAGTGCTGTGTTGTTATCTTCGACGAATTCAATAACCTCGAAAGCCTGGGGGTAAAGGACCTGTATTCTGAATGGTCTAAACTTCTTCTGACCCAGAGGAATACGATGTACATAATCGCAAGTTCCGCCAGGTTTAAGACGAAGATGATCCTCTCCAAGAACCTTTCATTATTATTTGGCAATTTCGAAGTCCTGGAAGTTGAGCCGTTTGACATAAG
This sequence comes from Candidatus Omnitrophota bacterium, assembly GCA_016867005.1. Lineage (GTDB taxonomy): Bacteria > Omnitrophota > Gorgyraeia > Gygaellales > Profunditerraquicolaceae > VGKM01. The sequence goes on from VGKM01000136.1 coordinate 1,028, forward strand.
GGCCAGTGAATATTTTCTTGCCAAGACAGAAGAAGGCAGGAACCTTAATGCCGGTATCAGGAATTTTATAGTGCATTTTACCGGCGGCTATCCATTTTATCTCGGCCTTATCCGCGACAGTATCGCCAATGCAACCAACCCTGATCTGGCCGGAATATTGGAAGACCTTTTATTCGAATCAAGCGGCATTTTAAACCAGAAATTCTCAAATTACTTAAAGAGGTTCCTTGATTCCCCCAGCAGCAGGGAATACATCTCTATCCTGTATCTTATTTCCAGCGGCCATAATAAATTAAAAGACATTGCGCATATCCTGCATAAGCCGCGCAAAGAATTGAACCAGAAAACAAATGACCTGCTGGAATTTGATGCCATCAGCCGCCACGGCGATTTCTTAAAGATCAATGACCGTGTTTTTAGTTTCTGGCTGAAATTTGTCTATCAGGAAAAGCTCAATTCGCTCACCTTTGATGCGAAAAACCAGAAAACAATATTCAGGGATTATATCGAAAACGGGATCAGCGAGTTCTTGGACAATGCAAAGCTTCCCATACAGGAGCGCCTGACCGAAGTATTAAGGCAGTTTAACGACGAGATGGTTCTGTTGGATACAAAGCGCCTGCGCCTGTCTCATTTCCGCGAGATCAAACCGCTCGAGTTTAATAACAAAAGTTTTAAGGAAGGGTTGATAGGGCGCTCCAGCGACAGTTTATGGATCGTGGCATTCAGGAATGACTCTCTGACCGAGGACTGTGTTATTGATTTTTCGCGCGAGTGCAAGCGTTACCGTTCAAAGACGCAGAGAAAAATTATCATTACTTTGAAAGATATCGATGCCAATGCCAGGTTAAGGGCGCTTGAGGAGAGGATCTGGGCGTGGGATGTAAACAGCATTAACCAGATTTTTGATCTGTTTTCTAAACCAAGGGTGATTGTGTAGATGACCAGAATCGGCGTGATCTCGGATACCCATATGGAAGCTGATACTGCGGCTTTCCCAAAAACAATCCTGGATGATTTTAAAAACGTGGATATGATAATCCATGCCGGAGATCTAGGGAGCTTAAAGGTCTTAGAGCTGTTGAAATCTGCCTGTAAGAATGTTTATGCTGTGCGGGGCAATATGGACCCGCATACCGTGGCCGGTAAACTTCCGGAAAAAGAGATCATTAAAGTAGGCAGGTATAAAATCGGGGTAACTCACGGGATCGGGGCTCCGGCAAGATTATTGGACCTGGTCAAGGAGAAATTTAAGGATGACCCCGTAGACGTCGTTGTCTTCGGGCACTCGCACCAGCCGTTTAACGAGAAAATCGGCGGGATCTTGTTTTTTAACCCGGGCAGCCCCGTGGATAAGATGTTCGCTCCATATAATTCATACGGGATAATCGAAGTTAACGATGAAATTCAAGCAAGCATAATGCGGATATGACGGATAAACTCTGGGCACCCTGGAGGATCAAATATATAAGGAACAAGAAGCAGCTTAAATGTATTTTTTGTTCCGCAAAAGAAGGCAGGCGGGATTACGTTGTCTTTAAGACAAAATTATCCGTTTGCCTGCTTAACATTTACCCTTACAATAACGGGCATGTTATGGTTTCTCCGCTGAGGCATGTGAAGGATTTCTCCGGGCTCAGAAAGGAAGAATTATTGGACCTGATGTCTTCTTTAAACAGGGCAAAAAAACTATTGGAGAAAGTTCTGCAGCCGAATGGGTTTAACATAGGGGCAAATATCGGTTCTGCCGCGGGCGCAGGCATTGCCGGGCATCTTCATATACACATCGTGCCGCGTTGGAAGGGCGATACTAATTTTATGCCGATATTAACTAAAACAAAGGTTGTTTCGCAGTCGTTAAGCGAATTGCTGAAGTTATTAAAAAATGCTGAATCAGGGACAGATTAGGGATTTCGAAGATAATTTTCTTGCCTCTTACGCCATGAAAAGCTATAATAGCCGTGGGCGCGTGCATAAAGAAGAGGAGCACGCATACCGTTCTCCTTACCAGAGGGACCGTGACAGGGTAATCCATTCCGCGGCTTTCAGGAGATTAGAATATAAAACGCAGGTCTTTGTCAACCATGAAGGCGATGATTATCGTACGCGCCTGACGCATACTTTAGAAGTCGCCCAGATCGCCCGCACAATCGCACACGGCCTGAGGCTTAATGTAGATTTAACCGAAGCGATTGCACTGGCGCACGATTTGGGGCATACTCCTTTCGGCCATGCCGGCGAAGAGGCGCTGAATTCGTTAATGTCGCG
>VGKM01000137.1 GCA_016867005.1 Candidatus Omnitrophota bacterium
CGTTATCAAGGGACTTGCAGATATCGAGCATAGAATATTCCCCTTCTCCCCTGACTATAATATCGGCGAGCCCTTCTTTTAATAAACTGTCGGCGAAAAAACTTGCGTGCGTATTACCTAATACAATCTTTGTTTCTTTGTCTACGCTGCGGATCCCGGATACCAAACACCTCACATCATCAATGACAGAGGTCAATACGGAAAACCCGATCAATTGCGGTTTTCTATCTTTTATTATCTTCAGCAGCTCACTTCCGGAGATCCTGTCTGCATACATATCTATAATATCTACATCAAACTTGTTGGCCTCCAGCACTGCTGCGATATATGCCAGGCCCAAAGGCGCGATCGGGGGGAGAAACTGCCGGTATAGCTTATGGGAATTGATATATTTTGAGCTGGGATTAACAAGAAGTGTTTTCATAATTTATGGATATTTAAAAAAATCCCCGTTTATGAGCTTCTCAAGGAAACCATTATAATCCCGCAGCTGGCTCAGCTTAAAATCTGCGGGGACGCTCACCGCCTCTTTTGCTTTTTTCTCACAATAGCCGCACTCTTGGCATGACATCCTGCTGCAATCATTATCCAAAAAATGGCCTAAGAAGCCGTTTAATTTCTGGTTATCGATATAAAAACGGTCTTCAGAGAATATTTTCTTTGCTTTATAAAGCTTAAAAATGTTTATCCTGAGCGGTTTAAAAAAATATGCGGCCTTGCGGAAACTAAAACCGTATGCGGAGAGGTTTTTTGACGGCCCGGGGAACAGGTCAAACAAATTTCCTTTATAAGCCCTTTCCGAGTATGCCTTTACTATCAGGCAAATGGCATCGGTCTTCATATCCCGGTTCACGAGTTTCAAGCCGTCGATCCCGAAGTCTTCGTAAACCCCTACATCTTCCGGCCTGATCCAACGCGCACGGATCAGCTCTTCCGGGCGGCTGATCTTTATCTGCCGGCAATGCAATGTGCAGTAGTCGATTATGAAACCGCGGCTTTGATGCCCTATCTGAGAGGCATGCGAATTCAAATTGGCATGGTAGTGGTAAAAAGGACACCCATATAAACAAGCAAGATTAGCAATCAACTTCAATTTGCATCTTATTTGTTGCCTTATATGGCGCAACAAACGAAAATCACGGTTAACATCCATAAAAAGGGTAATCTCGTCAGCTCCAAGCTCTTGCCAAAATCTTGCCTGATGCGCATTCTGAGTACCTGCCTGCACAGAAATGCAAACCCGAAGCCCGGGATAATGTTTTTTTATTAACTCCAACAAATAGGGGATACTTACTGTGACCTTGCCTACTCCTGCCTTTGTAATATAATCCATAAGCTTATGAAATCGCCTCTGCCAGGAAATAGACCATTCTGAATTATTAAGACAAGTTGCATTAATAAGATAATTAAACTCCAGTCCGTTTCTATGCACTTCGTTTATGTGCAAAAGTGCTTTCTTTTTAGAAACGTGAGGTAGAATAACAGACGCCCTCCCCCCTCCGATTATGTCGCGGTCAAAAGACCCGTAAATTTCAGAAATGTATTTTTTATCCAGGCTGGGTAGCAGGTCTTCCTGCCAGTTGGTCGGCACACAGAATTTCATGTTTTTATTATCCATAATAATACTGCTTTATTATAAGGTATCTTTTATCCGCAAAAAGGGCCGTATCAAAAGCAAGCCCGGTATCATGGCCCGCTTCTTTCAGGGAACTTGAAAGGTATTCAATACCCAAATTTTCTGCCCCGGAATAAACAAAAGCAACTTTCATTGATTATCCTTATATAGAGGCCTTAAGCATTGCAATCGATGATTTGGCCAATATCTTGGCTTGCCTGACCGACCCGAGGCCTGCCAGAAAATCACGGATTTTCTTCTTCCGGAAATAAAATTTACGGAAGGCAGATTTATAAAGCTTCCACAGCTCCCCGGCCTGCAGCTGAGGAGTAGATATTACGGGGAACGAGCAAGAACTATCCAGGTCCTCTCCCGGATTAAAATATTTCCCTTTAAGCGCCGCCTCCCAAAAACTTGTCCCAGGCAGAGGAGTAGCAATATTAAAAGAAGCATAATCGGTGTTAAGTTCCAGCGAAAGCTCTATGGTAGAAGAAACAGATGCGTAATCTTCTCCGGGCAACCCCAAAACATAATGGGCAGCGGTCCTTATGCCTGAATTTCTGCAAATCCCGATATTTTCCCTTAACTTTTTTATATCTATATCTTTGTTATAGCTTTCCCTCAGAAGCCGGGCATTGTTGCTTTCCACTCCGAAAAAAAGAGTATGTCCTCCTGCTTTGGATATGGCCTTGAGGTCTTCTCCGGATAGTTTATCCAGCCTGACTTCTGCAGAAAAACACCAGCCGTAGCTATCCTTTGTCAGGTATTTCAGGAAATCTTTAGCGCTTTCCCGGTGCGCCATAAAACATTCATCTTTTAACAATAATTCCTTTATCCTTAATTTTCTGACATACTCTAATTCCTCAATGATATTACCGACGTTACGCCTGGTAAAAGGGATATTCTCACAGGGGCAGAACCCGCAATTATAAGGGCAGCCGAAACTGGTCATTATGGAATAAAAACTCTTTGTTTTCTGATGCGGCAGCCAATATTTATCTGAGGGGAACAACTCAAACCTGGAGACAGGAAAAATAATCTCTCCTTCGGCAAAACCGCCGCTGCCTAATACCCTGTCTTTAGACCTCCAAACAATGCCCTTTTCCAATTCTGTTATTTTTCCCGAAACATAATTTTCCAAAGCATATGATTTATAATCAGTAAGTACGCCTTTTATGAAACTGCGTTCCCTGAGCCAGGCCTCTCTGCCCCACAAAGGGCTGTCGCCGACGACAAAAATCTCGGCCTTAAATACAGAGTGTATTTTTTTCAAGAATTCATCGTCTTCTGACTGGAAAGCTACCCCGTATAAGCTGAGTATAAGGCCGGGGTTGATTTTGCGGATCAAGTTGATAACTTTGGATTCGGAAAACCGGCTCGCAATGGCATCTATTAGGTGCACATCGGCGCTCTGTGAAAGGATGCCTGATTGTACTAACAGGTCTATGGGGTGCCAGACATACCCGGCTTTAGAGACATGGCTGCAATAACTGTCTCTTAGATAAACTCTCCGGCCGGGAGGATTTAAAAGCAGTATTTTGGGTTTCATTCAGTTTACGAATCGTACCACTTGGGCTCGACTAAATAAAGGAACCTCTTCAGGCCCTTGGGCCCTTTTCTATTCATAATGATGTCTTTAATGTCATTTAAAATCCCGTTTAAGAAAATACTCATAA
>VGKM01000138.1 GCA_016867005.1 Candidatus Omnitrophota bacterium
TTTACATTGCTGCCAATTCAGATTATAAGGAATTATTAGAAGAGGCGGGCTTTCAAATCCTGCGGGTTGAAGATAATAGCAGGCAATTTACAAATATAATTGCCAAGTGGGAAGGTGTAAACTTAAGTTATAAAAACATGCTGATTAAAGAGTGCGGCCTAGACTATTTTAATACGGCAATAAAGCGCTGGCGCCTGGCCAGGGAGTTTTCTCAGGCAGGCGTGCTGGGGCAGAATTTATTCATTTGCCGCAAGGCCTTTTCTTCAAGCATGATGGAAAAGGAGCAAACAAAAAAGATTTTAAATTTACTGTCGGGTTTCTGCGGCCTTTGGGTGATAAATGCGGGTTTAGAAAGCGGGCTTTTGGGGATCATTGCGGATTACCGTTCCGCATTATCAGAAAAAAAGATGATAGCTAAAAGCGGCCTTGCTCCGAGATATGTAAAGAACTGGCTTTATGCCGCGTATTCTTTTGAGATAATTGATTATATCCCGGGTAAGGGTTTTATATATGCCCCTTTTGCAAAAGAAGCAATCGAAAGGCTCAAAAATGAAATATGCATGTATGCAAAATTATCCCGTGTATTCGCAAGTTTACCTCGGGCAATGTCCGGAAAACCAAGAAAACCGCTCTTAAAACAGGATTTCGCCCTGGTCAAGGCTATGTCAGAGGTTACAAAATCAGATTTCCCGGAAATCACAGGTCAGATTATACCAAAAATCCCAAGGTTAGAAATGAAACTGAAAAAAGGCGCAGCAATGCTTGATGTAGGCGCCGGCTTGGGGCACGGCGCAATACATTTTGCAAAAGTATTTCCGAAAAGCATAATATCGGGAGTGGAAATCGATGAGAGGGCTTATAAAACCGCCCTTAAGAACATTAAGAAAGAGGGGTTGGAAAACAGGGTTTCTATAAAAAAAGTTGATGCGAATAAAATGCATTTTAATAAAAAATTCGATTTTGTATTTTTAAATTTAACCTTTCATGAAATCAGCCAGGATTATGAACGAAAGATATTGTTTTTAAAGAAGTGCAGGACGATGCTTAAAGAGGGAGGAGTGTTTTTAATAAGCGAGCTCCCTTTTCCTGCTAAAATTGCAGAATGCCGGGCGCCGGCAATGAAGATACTCTCAAGCCTGTCAATATGCGAAGCATTTTTTGGGGGCGAACTGGCAAGCCCCTCGGGATATAAAGAGTTTTTGAAGAAAGCAGGGTATAAAAATATCCGTCAGTTAAAGCAGGGCAACCCGGTGAGGGTTTTTATTTCGGCAACCGGTTAAATTAATCTTTTAAAAGGATGATAAACCAGGCAATCAGACAGGCAAGGATAAGGCTCGCGCAGTTGCCCATAGAAAACTTAAAGCTTAACGGCATAGCGGTTGACAGGGTTTATGAGAATCCTGAAGCAGCTAGGTATTTTTTGATGTTTGCCGATTGGAAAAAGATATCTTCCAAAGAAATATTTTCCGATTTAGATAAAAATACCGCCCGGCATACCCAGGTCTATGTTGATTTTCCTTTTTGCAAAAGATTCTGCGACTTCTGCGCATTCTACGGGGTTGTGCCTAAAAATGAAGCCCAGGTTGCGGCATACACCAAGTACCTGAACAAAGAAATTCAGATGCTTAGCCGGATTTATTTCAGCCGGGGTTTTAAAGCCGATGCTTTGGAATTCGGCGGCGGAACGCCGACTTATTTTAGTTTGCAGCATTTAAAAGACGTAACTGAATGCATACTGGGAGAATTCCCGTTCCTTGAAGGGCATGAATTCAATTTTGAGGCATCTCCGGAGACTATTGTAGGAGAAGAAGGGATAAAGAAATTAGAATATCTTAAATCCCGGGGCGCAAACAGGATGAGCATAGGGGTACAGAGTTTTGTTGATGCAATTCTAAAGAACAGCAACAGGCCTCATGATTTGCAGGATGCGTTGGAAGCGATAAGGAACGCGAAAGAAGCGGGGTTTGAGCGGATAAATGTTGATTTGCTGCTCGGCCTTGACAGGCAAACAATAGAAGATTTCTTAACATCGGTACTAAAAACCATAGAATTCGGCATAGACATAATAGAGCTTTATACATTGAGGTATTTCGATACTAAAGAATTCATCCCCCTGAAAAGGAAGCTCAATGATAACGAGAGGTTCTTAAGCGCCGAAGATTTGCTCGTTGCCCGTATAGCTGCCGATATAATCCTGCGTCAGGCGGGCTATCAATCAAGCAACGGCCGTACATATCAACTCCGGCCTTTAAAAGAGGTATTTTATGCGGATTATTACGACGGAAATTTTAAAGGTAAAAATACCCTCGGGATAGGGAGAAAAAGCAATTCCAATATGTATCCCTGGCAATATGCAAACTACCGTAATTTCGACAGTTATTATGAAGCTATTGGCGGAGAAAAACTTCCCATCGCGGCGGGTACCCGTTTTACTGAAAAAGCAAGAGCCGCTAAACTTCTTACAGGGATGTTTCAATTGCCTTCCCCAATAGATTATCGCTCCTTTAGGCTAACGAACAAAGCGGAATTAATGGAGCCTTTTGATGAGTTAGTGGCAAAGTTTGAAAGCCTCGGCCTGATAGAGAATAAAAGTTCCGGCTACGAAAAAACCTTTAGCGGATTTCTTTTTATTGAGGAGATGTTAAAGCAGATCTATGATGCGGCAGTAACGCCTTTTAGTTCTTTTGTTCCGTTCCTCGGCAAGCCCCAAGTTTCTCAATAGCCAGAGGCAGTTTTTCTTCCTTTAAAGGCCCCTTATTAAAGAAATTGTCCCTCATAAAAGCGCTATTCATAATACAAGCATCTCCTTTAATATTAAAGATTTCGTGTTTCCTCATTTCTTTAATGATTTCCTCCAGGTGCCTGTTTTTGATATTGCCGAATACAAAAGGGACCATTGCGCATGGCTGGACATCACCGGAAGGCGAGATATAAACTGTAGTTTTATGAGGTACAAAGCAATTCCATATGCCGTGCGGCTTCACAAAATTTTTATCTGCCGAGATTATTTTAATCCTATCCATTACTTCTTTGCCGTAATCAGGTTTATTTAACCCCGCAAGCTTGCCAATGCGGAACTGGCCCAGCAGGCGCACGGAATGGAAGGATTTTTCTTTTGCCAGGGAGATTAATTTTTCCGTATCGCCTTTAAGAATATCCGCAGGGGTAGAGTATATTGACATAATGGTGCGAATTTTATTTTTGATGCAGTATTGAGCGCCTTCCATGGCTGTTTTAAATGCCCCGGGAATTCCTC
>VGKM01000139.1 GCA_016867005.1 Candidatus Omnitrophota bacterium
AAAGACAGGGATTTGGCCGATAGCATAGCAGAAGCAGCGTTAAAAAAAGTAGAGGAAAAATACAACGTTGAGCTAATGGCAAATAATACGCTTCTGGTTTACAAAGATGCCTTGTCAAATTTTAAGATCCTGATAATCAAGCTCAGTTCTATCGGCGATGTCGTCCTCTCGACAGCGGCATTTAAGGCCATCCGCCAGAAATTCCCCGAAGGATATAAGATCAGCGTGCTGACAGGCGAAGAATCGAAAGATATACTCCTAAGGTGCCCTTATATCGACGAATTGCTTGTTTGTGACCTGAAAGGCAAAGATAAAGGGGTAAAAGGCATATTTAAGATCGCACAACAGCTGCGTAAAAAAGGGTTTGATAAAGTGGTTGATTTACAAAATAACAGGGCCAGCCACATACTGGCCTATCTTTCCCTGGCAACGGACCGTTACGGCTACGATAACGGGAAATTCAGTTTTCTTATAAACCACCGCATTAAAGATAACCTGCCGCCGGCTGAGCCGGTTACACACCAGTTCAGGGTATTAAAAATGCTGGGGATCGATTTGGATAATCCGGCATTGGAATTATGGCCTTCGGAAAAAGACAATGCTTATGCAGAGGAGTTTCTGAGTTCCGAATGGATCAGCGACAGGCAGAAATTGATCGGCATAAATATAAGCGCAAGCAAGCGCTGGACGACAAAAAACCTCCCTCTTTTTAACTTAGTCAGGTTATGCGAGAAATTAGGCGAGCGCGATATGCGCGTGGTCATTACCGGCACAGCAGATGACCTTAAAACCGCAGAGGACTTAATAAGCAAAGCTAAAAATACCAAGATCATTAATGCCTGCGGCAAGACCACTATTAATCAGCTCGCAGCTCTTATAAAAAAATGCAGCTGTTATATTTGCGGCGATTCCGCGCCGCTGCATGTCGCCAGCGCAGTAGGGGCCCCTTTTATCGCATTATTCGGGCCGACCGATTCCCGGAGGCATATGCCCCCGGCAAGAAATTTCGTTTTGATTAAAAAAGAATTACCCTGTAGCCCATGTTATAAGTCCAAATGCAAGAAGAACGATTGCATGGCTTTGATTACACCGGATGAGATCATGGAGGCAGTTGATAGGTTAATAACATGAAAATCTTATATTTGGCTAACCATTTGAATGTCGGCGGTATTTCCAGTTATATTTTTACGCTGTCAAAAGGCATGAAGAAAAAAGGGCATGTTTGTTTTGTAGCTTCCGGCCCGGGCGAGTTAACCCCTAAATTATTCCGGGAAGGGGTCAAGTATATCCCTGTCCCGACAGACACAAAAGCCGAGATCAGCTTAAATGTGGCAGTAAGTTTTTTCAAACTGCGCCGTAAGTTAAAGGAACACAATATTGATATTATGCATGCAAGCACCCGCGTGACACAGGTATTGGCATGCCTTTTAAAGCGCAGCACAGGCATTCCTTATGTTTCTACCTGCCACGGGTTTTTTAAAAACAGGATAACCCGCAGGATTTTCCCCTGCTGGGGCGATAAGGCCATAGCCATAAGCGAGCAGGTCAGAGAGCACTTAATGCAAGATTTTTCTCTTCCCGCCGGCAATATCCGCTTGATCCATAACGGTATTGACCTGGATAAATTTGTAATGCCTCCTAAAGAGCATATAAACATACAAAAGAATAAGCTTGGATTAGGAAGCGGCCCGGTCATAGGGATAATGGCGCGGCTTTCCGATGTAAAGGGCCATGTTTATCTGATAAAGGCGATGGAAACAGTGCTTGCTCAATTTCCTGCTACTCAGCTTTTAATCGTGGGAGAGGGGAAGATGAAAGGCCGCCTGGCCGGCCTTAGCCAAAAACTCGGGATCTCTAAACAGGTGGCCTTTGTCCCGAATATCCTGGATACGGTTGATGCGCTGTGCGTGATGGATATTTTTGTCCTGCCTTCTCTGAAGGAAGGGTTGGGCCTGAGTTTAATGGAAGCAATGGCTTTAGGCAGGGCTGTTATCGGTTCAAATATCGGAGGTATTAAGACGCTTATTGCAGATAATATCAGCGGTTTGCTGGTGGAACCCAAAACTGTCGCCCCGCTTGCGGATGCTATTATTAAGTTATTAAGAGACCCTGTAAAAAGGCAGGTATATGGCAGCAATGCGAAAGTTTTTATCCGCGAGAATTTTTCCGAAGAAAAAATGGTCCTTGAGACCGAAAGGTTATATTCAGAATGCGTAAAACAAGATTAATAACAGTTTTTCTTTTCGTTCTTTTGGCCTTTGGTTTTGCCCTGGCCGGGTTTTTAAGGCGGCAATATGTAGCGCCTATTATTATGTATCATTCCGTCAGCCCCGAGGCAAGCATTAAAACGATGCTGGCGGTAAAACCGGAAACATTCGAGCGCCAGATGGCTTTTTTAAAAAAGCACAAATACACTGTCCTGCCCCTGGGGGAATTAGCGGGAATGATCAAGGAAAAAAAGAAACTGCCTCCCCGTGCTGTCGCAATTACTTTTGATGACGGGTATAAAAATAATTTTACTTATGCTTTTCCCGTATTGAAAAAATACGGTTTAGCCGCCACCGTTTTTATCATTGTTGATGAAGTCGGGCGCAGCGACCGGCTCAGCTGGGAAGAGATAAAAGAAATGCAGGATTCGGGCAAAATATATTTCGGAAGCCACTGCCTGGGCCCGGAGCCGTTGGTAAATATAGATTCTGAAAAAGAAATAAAAAGGCAGATAGCCGCCTCCAGGCAGATCCTGGAAGACAGATTAGGCAAAAAAGTAACATTATTCAGCTATCCCGAGGGGTTGTTCAATGATAAAATAAGAAAAATGGTGATTGATGCCGGTTACGAGGGCGCGGTAGCAACAAATCCCGGGAAGGATTACCCGGATGACGACGTGTTTGCCTTAAAGCGCCTGAGGATCTCAGAGAGGGCGGCAAGCATGTTTGTTTTCGCAGTCGAAACCAGCGGCTATTATACTTTTATGAAAGAGTCCAAGCGGAAGAAAAATGCAAAAAAATAAGCGTATCCTGATTTTTAATGTCAATTGGCTGGGGGATGTTTTATTTTCTACTGCCACGATCAGGAATGTCCGTTTTAATTACCCGGAAAGTTATATCGCCTGTATTATCCCCGGCAGGTGCTATTCTGTTTTAAAAGGTAACCCCTATATAGACGAAGTGATTATCTTTGACGAAAAAGACAGGCACAGGGGCATTTTCTCAAAAATTAATTTTATCCGCCAGCTTCGTTACAAA
>VGKM01000140.1 GCA_016867005.1 Candidatus Omnitrophota bacterium
TTCATCCTATATTTAGTGCGCTGGCAATTGAGTACTCCTATTTTATGGCTGGTAGTGCGTAAAATGGGGACAGGGATCTGGTCAACGGTAATTGCCAATTTGATCGGGGGCGCGATATTCTTCTGGGTAGATAAATTCATTTTTACTTCAAAAGCAGTCGAGGTCTGGCATATCAAAGAAGGAAAATGCGATCAATGCGGCAGGGTATCTCATCTTTGGCGCCTGATTAAAACAGCCGGTTACGACAAAAGCGGCTCAAACCCGGTTTTTTTGTGTATGGAATGTTCTAAGAGAAAGACAGACGAACTTCGTGCAAAAGGTATCCCTGTGCGGGGTAAGAGCAGATAATGGCCAAGAAGAGAGCTATCCCTTTTAAAATAGAGCTGAAGGGCCAGAAAAGATTCTTGCGCCTTCTCGGGTCGCCGGGCAAAGGCGTTAATCTTCGCGCAGGGCTGGTAAATTTGACTCCGAAAGAAGCCGTAGGAGAACATATTACAGATCAAAAAGAGGAAGCGATTTTTATTATCCGGGGGACAGCTAAAGTTTATTACGGCAGGAAGGTTTCTTTTATTGCCCGCGCAAAGTCATTCATATATATTCCTCCGGATACCCGCCACGATATAGAGAATATCGGTAAAAGCCGCCTCGAATACATATATATAACCTCTCCGATAGAATAATTATATTTAAGAAAAGAACAATTGTGCCGGAGTTGGCCTTGTGATAATATTGATAAGGAAGGAGTATGTTTATGAGCGGTTTATTTTGGGCTTTGGGAGCAAGTATTGTCGTAAGCCTGGTTTCTCTGGTCGGGATTTTCAGCCTTTTGCTTAAAGAAAATCTCTTGAATAAAATACTTATTTTCCTTATTGCTTTCTCCGCTGGCGCGTTGATCGGAGGGGCATTTCTGCACCTTTTGCCGGAAGCAGTTGAATCACAGGAAGCCCATAGCATTTTTCTGAATACGATCTATGGTTTTATTGCCTTCTTCATAATGGAAAAATACCTTTATTGGCGCCATTGCCATAACGGCGTTTGCCAGATCCACACTTTTACTTATCTTAATCTATTCGGAGATGCCGTGCATAATTTTATTGACGGAATGATAATAGGCGCAAGTTTTCTTGTGAGCGTTCATTTCGGGATAGTCACTTCTATTATGGTAATATTGCATGAGATCCCTCAGGAGATCGGGGATTTCGGGGTCCTTGTATACGGCGGATTCGGTAAAATCAAGGCCCTGTATTTTAATTTTCTAAGCGCGTTAACTTGCATAGTAGGTACAATCGCCGGGTATTTTGTTTCTGAGAAAATCTCGGGCTTTATGCCTTTTCTTATGGCCTTTACGGCGGGGGGTTTTATATATATCGCGGCAAGCGACCTTGTTCCTGAACTTCATAAGCAGCCAAGTTTAAAGAAAAGCCTGGCTTCTATGGCGGCATTTATTTTCGGGATATTATTTTTGATCATCGCAAGTAAAACACACGCCCATTAATTATGAAAAGATTATCTCTAGTAAAGATGAAAGAGAGCGGGAAGGGGAAAGTGGCGGAAATCTCCGGGGGAAGCGCCCTGGCCAACCGGATGATGAGCATGGGGATTTATAAAGGCAGGGAAATAACAAAGCTGAGCCATTTCGCGCTTAGGGGGCCGGTGGCTATAAAAGTAGGCAGGTCAACTTTTGCTTTGGGCCATGGAGTAGCTGCGAAGATCCTTATTGATGTGGATACGGAATGATAAAGAAAATATATTTAATAGGCAATCCTAATGTAGGCAAAAGCGTAGTATTCTCCCGCCTTACCGGGGTAAAAGTTATTTCTTCCAATTATCCCGGCACAACCGTAGGCATTACCAAAGGTTATTTATCCCTGGGGGAAGAAAAAATAGAAGTAGTGGACCTCCCCGGCACATATTCTTTGGAGCCGACTTCCAAGGCAGAAGAAGTAGCTGTTTCCCTGTTGAATGAATTGCCTAAACAGGAAATCGTTATCATCAATATCATTGATTCGACAAACCTTGAGCGGAATCTTTTCCTGACCCTTCAATTAATCGAAGAAGGATACCCTGTGATCGCCTGCTTGAATATGTGTGATGATACGGCGCACAGGGGTATTTATATAAACACAGAAGAACTGGAAAAGATCCTTCAGGTGCCTGTTATTTCTACCTGCGCGGTTACAGGCGCAGGCATTAAATTTCTGATCGGCAGATTGAAAGAAGCGCATATCCAGGAAAGAAATAAGTTCAGCCATGAAGAACGCTGGAAGGAAATCGGAAGGATCATTGAAGCGGCGCAGAAGCTTACCCACAAGCATCATAACTTAAGAGAATTACTGGAAGATGCTTCAGTGAGGCCTTTAAGCGGCTTGTTAATGTCTATCATTGTAGTATACGCTTCTTTTAAAATAGTACGTTTCCTGGGTGAATTTTTAATTACAAAAATATGCGATCCGGTTTTCCTGAATTTTTATCAGCCGTTACTGTTGCGCCTGAATTCCGCTTTAGGGGAAAAAAGCCTATTGAGCCACGTCTTAATCGGCGATTTGATTAACGGGCAAATTGATTTTAAGCAATCCTTCGGGGTCTTGACCACTGCGCCTTATATTGAATTTGCCATGGTTTTGCCCTATATTTTTTCTTTTTATCTGGTATTGAGCATATTGGAAGATATCGGATATCTGCCGCGCCTGGCAATGTTGTTGGATAACTTGCTGCATAAATTAGGCCTTCACGGATTTGCTATTATCCCGGTTTTACTGGGGTTTGGTTGTAATGTCCCCGGGATCCTTGCTACAAGGGTATTGGAATCAAGGCGTGAAAGGTTTATCACCTCGACACTTATTTCTATCGGCATTCCCTGTGTGCCGCTTCAGGCAATGATATTCGGTTTATTAGGCGCATTCGGCGGTTTTTATGTCTTTGGGGTTTATGGTGTTTTATTTTCTCTGATAATCATTATCGGCGTTATTCTAAACCGCACTTTAAAAGGGTATAGCCCGGAATTCCTGCTGGAAATCCCGCCTTACAGGTTTCCGCAGCCCCTGATTTTAGCACAGAAATTGTATTACAGGATCAAGGGCTTTATATTTGAAGCAGTACCAATCGTGCTTTTGGGTGTATTGTTTATCAATGTCCTGATGTATGTTAAGGCATTTGATTTTGTCACCGGCATATTTGCCCCGGTTATACAGGGGTTATTCGGCCTTCCCAAGGAAGCAGTAGTC
>VGKM01000141.1 GCA_016867005.1 Candidatus Omnitrophota bacterium
CCACCTTAAGTTCTTTACTTATAAGACAGCGAGGAAGCTGCTTGAAGACGGCGGATTAAAGATTGTCGCTGTGTTGAATAACAATGGGACGCTGCCTTTAAGGGTATTGGGCAGGGTTTGGATGAAGTTGTTTGCTTTTCAATTTGTTTTTAAATGCAAAAGGCGGAATGAATGAGCTCTGTTGATAAAAAAACAATCCAGGAGTATTGGACAAAAAATGTGCCGTACCTTGACCTGGTTTGTAAGAAATTTACACCTGATGATAAAGAATTTTATCTGGAGGCCGATGCATACCGGTATAAGTACGATGCTTATATCCCGCCACTCATCGATTCTTTCGCCAAAAAATCCAGTTCTATTTTGGAAGTCGGATGCGGCATGGGAGCAGACTCAAGGTATATAGCAAGAAAGGGCTCCAGTATTACAAGCCTTGATTTATCCTACGATAATGTACATTTTTCGCTGAAAGGGATGGAAGTTTTAGGCCTTAAGGGCAAAGGCGTCAATGCTGATGCGGAAAACCTGCCATTTAAAGATAATTCATTCGATACGGTCTATTCGTTCGGGGTCCTGCATCATACCCCAGACACTCAAAAGGCGATAAATGAGGTATACAGAGTACTAAAGCCAAACGGCGAAGCAGTGATCATGCTTTATCATAAGGGTTATGCTTATTATGCCTTGCTTCTGTTGCATGGCTATAAAAAAATCTTCGGTTTTTACAATCAGGATAGATTAATGAGCAAATATGATTCGACCCCGCTTTCCCGCCTTTATTCAAAGGATGAAATTAAGAAAATATTCCGGAATTTTAAGGAGCTGAAAATTGAGATCACTGCCTTCGGCGGCACTAAGGCGCACCCGGTTTTAAAACATGTGCATTCAGTATTAGAGAAAAGTAAATTTTTAATGAACCGTTTCGGTTCGTTTATTATTATTAAAGGAAAAAAATGACGGCATTTAAGGATTTAAACAGATTCATTGATTATTGCAGGGCTAAAGCATCCTATAAGAATAAAATGGCCTCAATTTTTGGCCTGACTTTAAAAGAGGTATCGATGCTCTATGAAGAGATCGATAAATCAGAATTTTTGAACCAAATTCTTCTTAAGGCAGGGCAAAGGAAAAGTTTTTTTAATTTCAGCATGTCATGTGTCCTTCGGGCGCCTACTTTGTATTGCCTGTGCAGGATTGTAAGGCCGGAGACAGTAGTAGAGACCGGCGTAGCAGACGGATTTTCATCATCTTTTATCCTGGAGGCGCTTAAGAAAAACAATAAGGGCAAGCTTTATTCAATTGACCTGCCTAATCAGCCCGACCAGGAGTTAAAACAAGGAAGAGTTACCGGTTGGCTTATCCCAGATGACTTAAAGAAGAATTGGTCATTATTAATCGGCTCCTCAAGAGATAAGCTGCCGGATTTATTGAGCCGTCTTAAGAAAATTGATATTTTTTACCATGACAGCGACCATAGTTATGAAAATATGATTTTCGAGTTCAATGAAGCAATTCCCTTTGTCAGGAAGGCCGGCTTGATAGTTTCAGACGATATCACGGACAATAATGCATTCAGGGATTTTTGCTATTTGGGCAAATACACATCAATTAGCCTGTTTAAATTAGGGGTAATCAGAAAAAAATAATGAAGCTTGCGGTAGCCATCTTATTATTTATTGCTGTTACGGTTGTTTTTTTCTACCCGGTTTTCTCGGATTTCAGCAGTAGTATAGCGGCATTTAGCTCTACGGATGAGCCATACGGAGTAATCTGGAGTTTTTGGTGGTCAAAGTTTGCTTTTCTGAACAAAATCAATCAGGACTTCATAAATGTCATTGCCTATCCGTTTGGTATCGTCCAGAATGCAGTGATTTTTTTCCCGTTATGGGGCCTCATAGCCAAGTATTTGGCAATTATATTTAATGAGGTTTTTGCTTATAATGCGATACTTATGTCCAGCTATGTTTTGGCTGCGCTGTCGATGTTTGCTCTGGTGTTTTATCTAAGCAGAAGCTGGGCTGTTTCGGTCTTTAGCGGATTAATCTATTCGTTCTGCCCCTTCCATTTAGTAAGGACATGGCAGCATTTCGGGACCGCGCAGATCCAATGGATGCCTTTATACCTGCTTCTTTTGTTTAAATTGAGAGATAGGCAAAATCTGAAATTAGCGTTTCTGCTCGGTATAGTTTTTGCTTTGAATTACTATTTTGATGTGCATTACGCATATTTTATGGCAATCATGACTTTGTTCTTTCTTATATTCATGTTGCCTAATGCCAAAAGCCGTGTTAATTTCGTTAAATTCCTGCTTATCGGATTGGGGGTAGGGGCATTGTTAGTTATTCCTGCTTTCCTGCCTTTTTTAAAAAGGATATTAAATGGAGCAGAAGTTGTGTCTGCCAGAAGTTTGGTCAGGCCGTTTGAGGATTTGTTCAGCCAATCAGCAAGGCCTTTAAGTTATTTGCTTCCGTTTACAGAGCAGCCGATTTTCGGAAATTTCACGAAGATGTTCGTTGGTTCAAAGATATGGGGAGAGAGTTTAACTGAGCATAATGTATTCCTCGGGTTTATACCGGTTGCCCTGGCCTGTTTTTCGTTTGTAAAGAGAAGAACGCTTGTGGTTCTTATGAAAGCTAGGGGAATCGATGCGGGTTTTGCGCTTAAGTTTTTCTTTTGGTTTGTTTTGGCCAGCTGGCTGTTTTCTCAGCCGCCTTGGTGGAATTTTTTCGGTTTAAAAATATATATGCCCAGCTTTTTTTTGTACAAGGCCCTGCCGATGTTCCGGGCATATGTGCGTTTTTCGATACTAGTAACGTTGGGCATCAGCGTTTTGGCAGGATTTGGCCTGTTATTAATAACTGATAGATTACGGGCTAGGCGTGTTTTCTCTTTGGCAGCTGTAATTTTCTTGGCTATTTTTACCCTGTTTGAGTTTTGGCCGGTCCCTTCTGAACACACGATCAACCTTTCTTCGTACAATAAAGTTTACGATTGGTTGAGATCTCAAGAAGGAGATTTTGCTATAGCAGAATATCCGCTTGATATCGACGGCCCAAACGAAACATATAAGTTTTATCAGACAAAGCACCAAAAGAAGATTATCAATGGTACCCTTCCGGGGACATATGCTCATACTGTCAGTAAATCACTTGTCAGGTTATCCAATAGGGAAACTTTACAGAATCTGCGCTGGATGGGGGTAAAATTTATACTGGTGCATCCGC
>VGKM01000142.1 GCA_016867005.1 Candidatus Omnitrophota bacterium
CCGGGCTCGACGGAAGCAGTTTAAGTTTTACGGACGCGCTTTTAAAAGCCGGCATAAAAGAGCAGGAAAAAGAACGCCAATATTTTGTAGTGAGGGAACCGATTATCATAGAGGAAGAAGGTTCTTCGATATTTGCGCTTCCAGCTCCGGAATTTAAGATCTCTTATACCTTGCAGTACAACCACCCGTTTTTAAAAAGTGATTATTTCGAAGTTGCGGTCACCCCGGAAAGTTTTGCAAAGGAGATCGCCCCGGCAAGGACTTTTTGCCTGGAAGAAGAGGCAAATGAGCTGCAGAAACACGGCCTGGGCCTCGGAGCAAATTACGATAATGCGCTTGTCGTCGGGAAAAATGGCGTAATCAAGAATAAGCTTCGTTTTGAAAACGAGTTTATCCGACATAAGATACTGGATATATTAGGCGACCTGTATTTGTTGAATCAGCAGGTAAAGGCGCATATTATTGCCATAAAAAGCGGGCATTCTCTTAACCTTAAATTGGCAAAAAAAATCAGCCAGCAGAGGAAAAAATACTCACTCGGCGGCATCGGGATTAATTACCGGCCGCAGGAGGGCGAGGTGCTGGATGCCGAAACAATAATGAAAATCCTTCCGCACAGGGACCCTTTTCTGTTTGTTGACAGGGTGATCCACCTGGAGAGAGGCAAGCGCGCAGTAGGAATAAAGAATGTGACTATCAATGACTATTTCTTTAAAGGGCATTTTCCCGGCAAACCGGTGATGCCCGGGGTCTTGATGATAGAGGCCATGGCACAGGTGGGGGGTATAATGATGCTTTCTCCCGAAGAAAACCGCGGCAAGCTGGCATTCTTTATGGCGATCAATAATGTTAAATTCAGGAAGACCGTTGTGCCGGGAGACCAGTTGTTTTTTGAAGTAACAGCCGGAAAAATCAAATCAAAAACAGGCCAGGTCCATGGAAAGGCCCTGGTTGAAGGAAAAGTCGTCGCAGAGGCAGACCTTATGTTTGCCCTTGTTGATGCATAATAAATATGAACATTCATAAGACCGCGATTGTCTCTGGTAAGGCAAAGCTCGCAGAAGGCACGGAAGTCGGCCCCTACGCGATTATTACGGATAATGTTACCATAGGCGAAGGGACAAAAGTCGGCGCACGCTGCCTTATCGACGGTAATACTTTTATCGGCAAGCGCTGCGAGATCTTTACCGGGGCCGTAATAGGAACTCGCCCGCAGGATTTAAAATATAAGGGAGAAAAAAGTATTCTTGAGATAGGGGACAATAATATAATCAGGGAATATTGTACTTTTAATCCCGGGACTAGCGACGAGGGCAAGACCCGGGTCGGGAATAACAACCTGTTTATGGCCTATTCCCATGTGGCGCATGATTGCGTCGTAGGCAATAACTGTATTATAGCCAATAACGGCACTCTTGCAGGCCATGTTACGATTGAAGACAAGGCAGTTGTCGGAGGACTGGTGGCTATACATCAGTTTGTTACGATAGGCACACTTTCGATCATCGGCGGATGTTCTAAGGTAGTCCAGGACATCCCCCCGTATTCTACTTGTGACGGCCATCCTGCGCGAGTTTACGGCCTGAATTTAGTAGGATTAAGACGGAATAATTTATCACGCGAATCAATCCACGAACTCAATCACGCCTATAAGGTCCTTTTTAATTCAGGGCTGCCCATAAAACATGCTTTAGAGGCATTGGAAAAAGAAGGCAGGAAATGCGGCGAAGTGGAATACCTGGTTGCATTTATTAAAAAATCCTCCCGAGGCATATCCCGCTCCTGCCGTATTACAGCCGAATAATACCCATGGAAAAAATAGGTTTAATCGCCGGAAACAGGAAATTCCCCTTATTGTTCAGCGAGCAGGCCAGGAAAAAAGGCGCCTATATCGTCGCTGTTGCAATCCGGGGAGATACTTCGCTTAAACTAAAAAAACTTGTTGATAAGATCTATTGGCTGAATTTAAGCGAATTCTCGAAGATGTTTGAGATATTTAAAAAAGAGGGGGTCAGGAAAGTAATAATGGCAGGCCAGATCAGCCCCTGGAGGCTGTTCAGTAAGGATATTCAAAAGGACCCTCTTCTTTGTAAAATGCTAAGCGATATAAAAGACAAAAAGGCGGATACGATATTCGGCTCTATTGCCGGGAAGTTAGAGGAGCATGGCATGGAGCTGGGGGATTCTACTTCTTTTTTAGAGGGCTACCTGCCTAAAAAAGGTATCCTTACTAAGTGCCAGCCGGATTTTGAGGCCTGGGAAGATGTCTATTTCGGTTTGATCCTCGCTAAGCAGATCGCTTACCTTGATATCGGCCAGACCGTAGCAGTAAAACATAAGGCAATTGTCGCAGTTGAGGCGTTGGAAGGGACCGACCGGCTGATAAAACGCGCCGGCAGGGTTGCCGGTAAGGGCATTATCATTGTTAAAGTAAGTAAGCCCAAGCAGGACATGAGGTTTGATATCCCTGTAATCGGGCTTTTAACAGTAAAGAATTTAATCAAGGCCGGGGCGCGCTGCCTTGCTTTTGAAGCGGGGAAAACACTTTTTATTGATAAAGAAAAAAGTTTGAAGTTGGCCGATAAGAATGGTTTAGTTATCGCGGCAGTTTAACGCAAAATCACTTGACAGTTGCGGCATTGCGAGGTATAAATAAAAGTAACGAAAATAGGAGGTCGGTATGGCAAGAGCAATATCTAAATCAACTACGTTTATGCTTCATGCGCCGAGCGCGAAAAAGGTCAGCGTAGCAGGTTCTTTTAACAACTGGAACACAAAAGAACTTACTGCAAAGAAAGACCCAAAGGGCAATTGGTCGGCAAAGGTCAGTTTAAAGCCCGGAAGGTACGAATACAAATTTTTTGTCGACGGAAACTGGACGAACGACTCATGTTGTTCCGGCGGCTGCGTCACCAATGCTTTTGGCAGCACAAATTGCATAATAGAAGTTAAATAAGCCGTCTGAGGCCTTAAAAATGGGGCTGGAGTTATTATCAGAAAATAATTCCGGCCCCATTTTATTATGCTATAATACTGCATATGAAGTATATCTTTGGGCCCTTAAAATCGCGGCGTTTAGGCAGTTCTTTAGGTATTAACCTAACTCCTTTTAAAACATGCACTTTTGATTGTGTTTATTGCCAGTTGGGCCTGACTACCCACAAAACTTCGGCAAGAAAAGAGTATGTTCCGGTATCTGAAG
>VGKM01000143.1 GCA_016867005.1 Candidatus Omnitrophota bacterium
CCGTTCGGCATTACAAAACGCAGCAAGCATTGCTGCGCTTCTTTTGACTACCGAAACATTAATCGCCGATAAACCGGAAAAAGAGGATAAGATGCCTCCGATGCCGGCAGGCGGAATGGGCGGGATGGGCGGAATGGGCGGAATGTATTAAATCAAAGCTAAAGCCCAACAAAAAAAAGCGGGAGCTGGATAGCTCCCGCTTTTTTTTATTACGAAAACGTTTTCCCAAAAACGCTGATTTACCCTTGAAATCGTAAAAATACCGGCTATATTTTGTTTAGAAAATGGGAAGGGAGGAGTGTTTGTGTTTAATTATCACGTAAGGATAATTGAACGGTGCCTTGTAAGCTTAAGCGACTCCAACACTGCCGCCTTCCGCAGGTTCTGCCTGCTTGCATTGATCCTTTTATGTACCGAAGTCCCGTTTTCCGTCCGGTTCCCATTCGAGAATAAAACCCAAGAAAACAATAAAGCAAACGAGGCAATATATTCTACACTTTTAAGCCAGGAAGGCAATATTACCCTGGGCCTTGATAAAAACAAAACAAAGCTCATTATTAAGATTAATTCTTCCGAAAATAAAGGCATATTTTTCGGCTTTTGCTTATTCGTCGCTGCCGCCTTAAAAAAGGTTTCCGGCCCAATCAGAGCACATCTTAACCAATACTACGAACGAAAAAAATCAGGGATATTCAAGGAGATTTTCGCAAAGATAGCACCGATGATGCCGCATGGCCCGCCTGCGCACTCATTAAGAAACAATAAATACGATAATCTCATAAGATTTCCCGTTTTCTATAAAATATTTCGGCCCTATGTTTATAAAAACATAGGGCTGTTTTTTTTAATAAAGGGGGTGAGAGCAGGCAAAAATGCTGTTGATTGCGAAAATAATAAACCAGGGCTTCAAAAAAAGGAGGAAGAAATGAGGAATAAAAATAGTGGTTTTACGCTTTTGGAATTGATCATCGTAATTATCATCATCGGCGTTTTGGCAACCTTAGGATTCACGCAATATACAAAAATGGTTGAAAAGGGCCGCGCCAGTGAAGCAAGGGCAGTCCTGGGGACATTGAGAACAGCTGAACAAGCTTATTTCCTGGAAAACAAAGTTTACACTGCTACCATCGCTGATTTAGGCGTAGAAGCTCAAACGAACTGCGCAACAGGAACGCATTATTTCAGCTACGCCTGCGATGCTGCCGGAACATGCACTGCTACAAGGTGTATGGGCGCTGCCGGAAAACAACCCGGAGGAGATACTGCCTACACCAAAAGCCTGACAATTGACGGAACATGGGGCGGAGATGCAGGATATTAATCTTAGCCTATTCTAAAAAGGCGAAGGTCTTAACAATAACCTTCGCCTTTGTCTTTTATAAAATCTATTGACAAACCCTCTAATTTAATGTAGAATTTGCTTTAAATCTTTTCATTCAAGGAAGTTTTGCATGCCAATTCGCACGTAAGGCCTTGAAATATAATAATTTGTACAAAGTGAGGTTAAAATGGGTGAGTGGATAGGTATCGGCAGGCGTTCCAGGAGATGCTATGGTTTTGATGAAGTTGCCCTTGTCCCGGGTAACCGGACAATTAATCCGCAGGATGTAGACACCAGTTTTGAAATCGCAGGCAAGAAATTCGGCATCCCGATACTGGCTGCTGCTATGGATGGAGTTGTAGATGTAGATTTTGCAATCGCAATGTCCAAATTAGGCGGGATTGCGGTTTTAAATCTCGATGGTATCCAGTCCCGCTATGAGAAGCCGGAAGAGGTCCTGGAAGAAATAGCCAAGGCATCTCCCGAAGAAAGTACCCGCCTGATGCAAACTCTTTATACAAAACCCATAAAGGAAAAGTTAATCGGGGAAAGGATCCGCCAGATCAAATCAAAAAAAGGCACGGCAGCAGTAAGCTGCATCCCTGCACACGCAGAACGCTTTTCAAAGATCGCAGCTGATGCGAAAACTGATTTATTTGTCGTGCAATCCACTGTTACGACTACAAAGCATATTTCAAAAGAATACAAAAGTTTAGACCTTGCAAAATTCTGCAAATCTACCAAAATCCCCGTAATTTTAGGCAACTGTGTCACATACGAGACCACCCTTGAATTGATGCATACCGGTGCTGCCGGTTTATTAATCGGTATCGGCCCGGGGGCTGCCTGCACCACAAGAGGGGTACTGGGAATAGGCGTGCCACAGGTTACCGCGACCGTAGATGCTTCAGCAGCAAGGGATTTTTACTACAAGAGATCAGGAAGGTATGTAACTATTATAACTGACGGCGGCATGAACCGCGGAGGCGATATCTGCAAGGCGTTTGCATCAGGAGCTGATGCAGTAATGATCGGCTCAAGCTTTGCCCATGCAAAAGAAGCCCCGGGAAGAGGCTACCACTGGGGGATGGCTACATCACATGTAAATTTACCGCGCGGCACAAGGATCAAAGTTGGTACAACCGGTAGCTTAAAAGAAATACTGTTTGGGCCGGCAAAAGTGGATGACGGTTCGCAAAATCTGCTGGGCGCCTTAAAAACTTCAATGGGTTCGCTCGGTGCCACAAACCTTAAAGAAATGCATGACGTAGAAATAATAATCGCGCCATCAATCCAGACCGAAGGAAAAATATTTCAGGTCGGCCAGAGAGTAGGAATGGGGAAATGAAAACAAAACACAAAAAAGCTTCAGCCAGAAAGACCAAACATAAGAAGATCCTCTATAAAAGAATGAAAAAGATCCGCGCGGCAGGGAAAAAACCGTTGTTAAAATCCACAGCCACCAGGCAAACGATATACATACTTGATTTCGGCTCACAGTATACTCAATTGATCGCGCGTAGGGTAAGAGAAAACAAGGTTTTCTCGAAAATCATACCTTACAACACCCCTGCCAGCGAAATTGCGGCATTAAACCCCAAAGGGCTGATACTCTCCGGAGGGCCTGCGTCGGTCACTTCCAAAAAAAGCCCGCATCCGGATAAGGGCATTTTTAAACTAGGCGTGCCGATACTCGGTATTTGCTACGGCATGCAGGTTACGACGGAATTACTGGGCGGAAAGGTAAAAAATACAAAATCCAGGGAATTCGGAAAAGCCGAACTGTTTATTGACGACAACCATGATCTATTCGGGCACCTCCCGGGTAATTTTACCTGCTGGGCAAGCCACGGGGATTAC
>VGKM01000144.1 GCA_016867005.1 Candidatus Omnitrophota bacterium
CAACAGGCGGGTATTGCTTATTGACCTTGATCCCCAGTCGCATGCCACTTTGGGTTTAAATATTAAGACGGATATTAACATATATAATGTATTATCTAAGCTTACCAATAAAAAGGTAAGGCTCGAAGAAATCATAAAGAATGTCTCCGGTACTTTTGATATCGCCCCCTCAGGTATTGTCTTAAGCACTCTGGAGCAGGAACTGGCAGGAGAAATAAGCCGGGAATCGCGCCTTTCCGAAGTTTTGACCCGCTTCAGCGGTAATTATGACTACATATTAATTGACTGCCCGCCGAATTTAGGGATTCTCACCATAAATGCCATATGCGCCTCAAATGAAATAATTATCCCGGTAGAAGCAAGCAGATTTTCCCTGGAAGGGCTGGCGCAGCTGGTAGATATCATAGGGCTTATTAAGGACCGCTTAAACCACGATGTAAAACACCAGATCCTGGTGACAAACTTTGATTCGCGGCTGAGGCATTCCTTTAAGATACTGGATTTCATACGCGCGACATTTAAAGCAAGATTATTCAGTACGATAATCCATGTTAACGTAAAGCTCAAGGAAGCGCAAAGCGACGGCTCGCATATTTTAGGATATGACAAATACTGCCGCGGCGCTAAAGATTATTTCAGCTTGTCGCGCGAGATTATTACTCTAGAAAAAACACCGGCCTTGGAAAGAATCGCGCCCGTTGAAAAAGCAATGCCTGAATTTACAAAAATTGAAGACCGCATGCAGGAAATCTTAAAGAATGAAATCCCCAAGCTTACCGAGTCTATCTTTGCCGTAAATGCTCCGAGCGCAAAAGAAGTGCATATCGTCGGAGATTTTAACGGCTGGGAATTAGGGAAAAATAGTTCTATGGATTTTGAAAACGGCAGGTGGGTGAAAAAGATGCCCCTTGATCCGGGTAAATACCACTACCGCTTCGTAATTGACGGCGAATGGATAGAGGACCCAAGTAATCCGCAAAAAGAAAAGAATGCTTTTGGCTCAATGAACTCACTTATTGAAATAAAAAACGTTGAATAAAGGAGGCGCTGACTTTAAATGACACCTGATGAAATCAAAGAAACTCCAAAAGAGATAGAAGAAGGAAAAATCCTGGCAGTTGTATCATATTGGTTCTTTTTATGTATTCTGCCTTTTCTACTGAAGAAAGACAACAAATTTGCCGTATTCCACGGAAAGCAAGGATTGGTCCTGTTTATTTTTCTGGTAGCCGGCTTTATTTTCAACATCATTCCGTTTTTGGGATGGCTGGTTTACCGGGTGATTTCCTTTATTTATCTTTTATTTTTGCTGTGGGGCACTATCAATGCCTTAATGGGGAAGTATTACCGCTTGCCGATAGTTGCTGATATCGCAGACAAAATAGTACTGTAAAAGGAGGTATCAATGCCTCTAAAAAAGAAAAAAATTAAGAAAGTAAGAACAAAAAAAAGTATTAAAAAAATAATTAAGAAACGCCCCCTAAAGAAAAAAACGCTTAAGCGTACACTAAAGAAATCCAAAACTAAACCTAAGGCAAAACCTAAGATAAAAGAGAATGTAATCGGCTTAATTACGCACTATTTTCCTAAAGTAAGGGCTGCCGTAATCAAATTAAAAGCGCCTCTTAGCGTCGGAGATTCAATTAAAATTAAGGGCCATACCACTGATTTTACACAAGTTATATCTTCCATGCAAATTGACCGGGTTCCTATTACTAACGCAAAAAAAGGCGACGAAATCGGGCTTTTGGTTAATTCCAGGGTCCGCCAACACGACAAAGTTTGTAAACAATAAAGGAGGAAAGACAGCAATGCGGCTCATTGATATTGACAAAAAAGCAAAATCCCTAGGCATCAAATGCACTTGGTTGTTTTCCAAGAAAAGTCTGATTAAGAGAATACAGAGAAAAGAAGGCAATATTCCTTGTTTTGGGAACTCCAACAACTGTAGCCAGTTTGCCTGCTGCTGGAGAGAGGATTGCCTTAAATGAAGTATAAATGCCAGATTTGCGAGCGCCAGATAGACGATTTTGCAAGCCTATCCCATATTAAAACCGAAGAATACCTCTTAGAGCTGATTAGGCGCGACCACCCTGAGTGGCACGAAGACAAACAAACCTGCCATAAATGTATTGAGTACTACCGCAAGCTCGTTAAAGACGCAGAAATTTAAACGTTATCTCTAAAAAGCCTTTGTACTAAGCACAAAAAGGCTTTTTAAATACTCTAATTATGAGTACCAACCCATATTAAATGGGGCGTTAAAACTAAGTAAGCGCAGGTAAGAATAATGAAGTCACGAGGAAGGCCAAAAAAGTACCGGATAGTAAGATTAGATCCCAAAATAAGCCAATTTAGCCCAAGGGGCAGGCCAGGGAGGCCGGATGAAACCGACCTTAATATGGACGAATTTGAGGCTATTAGGCTGGCTGATTTTATGGGTTTTAGCCAAAAAGAAGCAGCCAGGTCAATGAATATATCTCAACAGACGTTTAGCCGGTGCTTAAAGTATGCCCATAAGAAAATAGCTGATTGCCTGATACATGGAAAAATCATAAAGATCCAGGGCGGCTATTATGTAATCAGTTCTAAGAAAGATTTCCAGCCAAAATCCATCCAGAATAATACCTGATTTCAACCAAATCCAACCACCAAAGCGCTGAAATTAGCCTAAATTCCGTATTCCAGCAACTTCCTATAATATATCTTATGTTAACTTGACCATATTGCGTAATCCTGTTTAAGTCATTAATATAAGGGCAATTACGGAAATCAGGATTTCGCTGTGGAAAAGCCGGTTTGGGCTTACTCATGCTTACTTCTGTTTTTTAAAGCTTACATCTGGTACCAGTTTTTATGAGAGGGCTTACCTAGATTTTTAATAACTACTGGGCAAGCTGGACTATGGCAGGATATATTGAATTGTCACCATACCGGGAATTTATATTGTCTAATGCCTTTAAGAGGTCTCCCCTTCTTTTTTGCTCCCTGAATAAGGGCTGCTGATAGGCGCTTTTAGCAAGGCCTGAGCAGCTTACTCCAAGGGCCCTGACTAAGGGAATTTTAGGGCTGAATTTTGCCATGATTTTAAGGCATCTTTGATAAATCTCATGGCCATCGCTTACTGGCTGCTGAAAGGCCTTCTGAGCCCTAAAATTGCCTA
>VGKM01000145.1 GCA_016867005.1 Candidatus Omnitrophota bacterium
ATAAAATGCCTCCCCTTTTCCGTAAGGATAACCGAAAATATCGCAGGCAACGCCGGAATTAATCAGTGCCTCCCCGGAATAAGTGTAGGTACTGCACCCGCCTATGCCGATGCCCTTATCTGCCTCCATTGCGCTCACAAGATTAGAGATCAGCTCCTTATCGGCAATCGTATCATTATTGAAAAAAAACAGGTATTTACCCCTGGCCTGGATCCTGCCCTTATTTGAAGCAATTGCCAGGCCTAAATTGGCATTATTGCTGACTATCCGGATATTTTGATAATTGTTACGGACAAATTCAACACTCCCGTCACCCGAGCCGTTATCAACCAGGATTATCTCGATATTACCATAAGTACCTCGTAAGAGAGCATCGAAACAGGACTGAAGGTATTTTTTCCCGTTGTAATTAATAATTATTACACTAACGAGCGGTTGTTTTTCCAACTTGTTCCTCTACCCATTTGTAGGTCTTTTTCATACCGAGAGAAAGCGGCTCTTTTGGTTTCCAGCCGAGTTTTTCAAAAATCAGCTTATTATCGGAATTCCTTCCGCGCACGCCCTGCGGGCCGGGGATATTCTCTATCTTTAATCTTTTCCCTGATATTCCAATGACCATTTCTGCAAGTTTATTGATAGCGATCATTTCTTCTGAACCGATATTTACCGGCCCTGGAAAACCGGATTCCATAAGCCGCCTTATGCCTTCTATACACTCATCAATATACAAGAACGACCTCGTCTGAAGCCCATCTCCCCATATCTGGATTATATCCCCGTTTTTGGCTTCGGCGACTTTCCGGCAGATCGCAGCAGGCGCCTTTTCCCTTCCGCCGCACCAGGTACCTTCCGGGCCGAAAATATTATGGAACCTGGCTATCCTGACATCAATCTTATAATTACGGCTGAAAGCAAGGTAAAGCCTTTCGCTGAATAGTTTCTCCCAGCCATATTCACTGTCCGGATTTGCCGGATATGCGCTTTGCTCAGAACAATTAGGATTGTCCGTATCGCGCTGGTTATATTCGGGGTACATGCAGGCCGATGAAGAATAAAAAATCTTTTTTACATTATTCTTCAGGCATGCCTCAAGCATATTCAGATTGATCAAGGCGGAATTGTGCATAATATCCGCATCGTTCTCCCCGGTAAAAACAAACCCTGCGCCTCCCATATCTGCTGCCAGCTGGTAAATCTCATTTAAGTCACTGGAAACGACCTTTCGGCAGACAATGGGGTCTCTTAGATCACCGATTACAAATTCATCAGCGGCTGAACTCGAAAATTCCGGGTATTTCAGGTCAACCCCTCTTACCCAAAACCCTTCCTGCTTCAAATGCTTAACAAGATGGCTGCCGATAAATCCACCTGCGCCAGCTACCAAACAATTCTTCTTCACTTAGACTCTCCTCTTATCCTCTACCTAACAATTCCAATTTAACCCCTTCTATATTTTCAAACATTTTCCAGCAATCAAGCAGGATAAAACCTTTCTTGGTTTTCTTGAAATTAATCTGCTTAAACTGCTGCCATGGCACTGCAATAACACCCAGATCAGCATCCCTAAGACAATCTGCCTCATCCAGGCAATATCTGACCCCTGCCCCCAGCACCGCCTTGGCATTCTCCAGGGCCTGCGGGTCAAACACAGAGACATTGTACCCTTCATTGACCAGAAATTGCGCGATGTTAAGCGCCTGAGAGTCCTCTATTATACCGGTATTGGGCTTATAAGAAAGCCCCAGGATCGCCACGCGCGCATTATTCTTATTTTTCCCTGCCTGTTTAAGGATGTTGTGAACCTTATCTACAATCCTTATGACCTGATCGTGATTGACCTCATCCACTTTTTCAGCTAATTTTGCCTGCGCCTCTACTATCTTTGCAAAAGCAGCGAACGCCTGATTATCGCGAGGGAAACACGGGCCGCCATAGCCTAAGCCCGGCCTTATATATTTACTACCCACGCGGGTATCCATGCCAAGCGCCTTACTTACGATATGGGCGTCAGCGCCTTTTACTTTTTCGCAAATAGAAGCCAATGAATTCGCAAAAGTGATCTTTGTAGTAACATAACAATTAAGGGAGATCTTGGTAATTTCGGCATTCACCGTGCTCATCCTGGCAAAATACGGCTTATTATCACAGGTCTTACTGTATACTGCCTCTAGCATATCTCCGTCTTTCTTCGTAGTTTCTCCAATGAGAATCAAATCCGGGTTTAAAAAATCGTGGATTACGCTTCCGAGAGCTATAAATTCCGGGTTATATGCGATCCCGAACCCCTTACCGCAGATCTTGCCGCTCTCCTTCTCCAAGATAAACTTAGCCACCCTCTCCACAGTCTGCGGCATAACCGTGGAAGTAACAACCACCAGGTGGTAACTTTTTCTCTTCTTAAGCGATGCGCCGATCTTATGAAGCGTTTTTTCCAGGTATTCGTTTGAGAAACTTCCATCTGCCAAACTTGGAGTAGCTACAACGATAAAAGAAACTTCCGTATTAAGGACCGCCTCATCATAATCGGCAGTCGCAACAATATTCTTCTTGGAAGCTTTTAACAAAATATCAAGCCCTGTCTCCTGGATCGGAGAGATCCCTTTATTGATCCTATTGATCTTGCCGATATCGATATCAACGCCAATTACCTTAAATCCTTTGCTGGCAAAGCACGCAGCGGTGCAAAGCCCGAGTTTCCCCAGCCCGAAAACTGAAATATTTTTTACCTGTCCCATTGCCTCTCCTGTTTATCAGTTAAAAGAATTATGTTTTTTTAAAAAGATCTCGCTAAACTTCAGCGTTGCAAAAACAAATGAATTAAAATCGCGCATATAATCAAAAAGTACCCTCGGTTGCAGATTAAACTTCCATATGATATCTTTTTTAACCTTGTAAAATTCCTCTATTGTCATGCCTTCCGGGACAAGGGTAATATTATCAGTAGATAATGAAGCAAAATCATACACCCTGGGCAGCTTTCCGCTATCCGTTAATTCTTTATGTATCTCGGTCCCCGGAAGCACTAAAAGCGGGGAAAAAGCAGCTCTATATAACTTAAGCTCTTTGGCAAATGCAAGCGTTTCATACATCTCTTCTTTGGACTCGCCGGGAAATCCCAGGATAAAATAACCTATTGGCCGAAAACCGCACTTAATC
>VGKM01000146.1 GCA_016867005.1 Candidatus Omnitrophota bacterium
TCTCGCCCTCTTTCTTCTCCAGTTCTTTCTGAAGCCTGTCTTTTGCCCCGAAAGTATTCATAGATACAGCATAAACTAAACCTGCAAGCACAATAACTGCCGATGCCCCATAAGCCAGTCTCATTCTTTTCATGGACAGCACCTTTCTTTCATCATATTCTGAATCAGATGACTCTGCTTTCAAGCTTTCTATCTCAGTTTTTACTTTCTCAATAAACTCATCTGAGCCCAAAACAGACTTTCTTTTGATTTCTTCAGAAAAGATCTTATTTTTCCCCTGGTAGAAATCCCTGACAAACCCTGGATAATTCTTTCCCGGTAAATAACTCATAACTTCATTAACTTCTTCTTGTATGTTAAGCATGGCACTACCCTTACCTATATATAGGGGGTAACTGCTATAAGAATAATTTTCATAATCCTTATCAAACATGATTGCCAAAGGATTAAGATGTATATAAGCAGTGGTATCTGCCAAATAAGGCGCCTTTTCCATTAAAATCAATTTATACCTCTCCTGAAGAAGATGGCCCTGCCTATTATGCTTCCTGTTGAAATATTTTGTATAATTGGAATTGAGATTATGCATTATTTGGGAAATGCTGGTATTTTCTTTAAGTTCAATTAGAAGATGGAGGTGGTTTGGAAGAAAACAATAGCTGAATAATTTAAAACCGTATTGCTCTTTACATTTCTTCAGCAATTCAAGGTAGGCATTATAGTCTGAGGCATCCTGAAAAATATTTTCTTCATTATCTCCGCGGCAAGTCAGGTAATAAAGGGCATTTTGGATACTAATGCGTGGCATTCTCATCCTATTTACTCCTTTTTGCGTGGCACTTTTCAAAAAACTTAAAAAAAAATCTCAAAGGCGACTGCCTTTGAGACATTTAAATTATAGAAAATATTCTTTAGCTTCGGCAGCCTGCCTATCCTTTAGGTTACGGACGCACGACTTTGCGCCCCCCGGTTTCCCGAGGTTTGCCTTTTCGGTTTTCAAATTCCAACTAAAGTATAGCACAAATTTTTTATTTTTCAAGGTTTGTGCGTGGCACTTACTATTTTTTCCTGGTTTTTTTCTGCTTTTCCAGCTCTTTCTTTCTTTGTTCTTCGTCTTTTTCCTTCTTGATTGCTTCTTGCTCTAATTCCCGGACAATCTGTTTTTCTTTATCTATCTGGTTAGCCAGATATTCAAAAGAAAGCATGTTTTCCTTGTATTTTTCCTTAAGGACACCAACAGACCTTTCTTTTTCTTCACTAAGGGCCGGTTTTAGCCCTTTTTCAATGGCTTTTTCTTTATTTAAATAGATAATTCTTGTTACTAAATTATATGCCAACAATCCTACTAATAGTAAGCATAGTACTCCGGCAATCGCGTATATCACTCTGTTTAATAATAGCATTAGAATGGACATTTATAATCTTAAGAATGTCCAAATTGGACATTATCATTCCATTAAAATCTTCTTATTTAATCTGGCTATCGCTTCTTTGGCCTCTTCCCTATCAGAACTATCTTTAGCTAGTTCCAAATACTTACTGTAATGCTGGATTGCCAACTCATAATCCTGCTCAACACTCTCATATAAAAGCGCTAAATTATAGTGTGCTTCTGCCATGCCGGGATCTACCTTTAATGCTTTCCCGTAAGCCTCTAAGGCATCTTCATAAAACTTTGCCTGAGTATAGGCCACCCCCAAGTTATAATTAAAAAGCGCCCTCTCTTTTTTAAGGGTAGCGGTTAAAGACGAAATCTTGGCTGCCAGTTCTTTTCTTTGCTTTTCCAGCGTTTCTTTTTCTTTGCTTATTTCCTTGCTGGCTTGTTCCTGGATACGCTTCAGGCTAAGGTTAAGCCGCTCAAGCTCTGCTTCCTTTGTCTCAATAATTTTTTGCGCATCTTCCAGGCCTTTTTGGATCTTTTCTTTCTCCTGCTGGACTTTAGTGTTCATTTCAACATAAAATACTGAATCCATTTGCAACTTATCTTTCTCTTTGGCTAAACTGCTCTTATCTTCTTCCAAAACAGCTATGTTTTTTTGCAATACCTGGATTGTATTCCTTGACTGTACCAACTGATCATTTAGGGATTTTTTTTCCATAAAAAAGTATGCCGACCCGGCAACTCCCAAAAAAGTAAATAACCCCAATATAATGATAACAAGCCTGCTGCTCATTTTTATTGTTTAATAATGCCTTTCATCTTCCCCTGGATATCTTGTTCGCGCGGCAAAACGGCCCTGTTTTCCTGCTGCGGCATCCCTTTTGCCTGCTCTATGCCCAACAAGGAATCAACTGCTTTCTGATGCCTGATCTTTTCTTCTTCTCTCTTTGATTCCTCTATATCTTCTTTCATATCCTGCGGCATGATATCAGGGTGAAATGACCTTCTCTTTTCTTCAGTAGAAATACTCACTTCTCCTGTAACCAAATGAGGCGTCAAAAATACGATTATTTCTGTCCTTTTATTTTGAGCGGCGCGCGAACCGAAAAAAGCGCCCAATATGGGGATCTTACTTAGCCAAGGGACACCGCTTATATCATCCCTCTTTTCATCTTTCATAAGCCCCGCGATCATAATCATAGTCCCGTCTTTTACCGTCACGGTAGTTTCGGCTTCCGCGGTCTCAACTATAGGTACTGTACTTTTTAAAGCAGTAGTAAGTGTTTCCCTGACTGAGCTTACTTCCGGCTTTATTTTCATAGTGATAAAATCGTCTTTGTTTATAGTTGGCACAACATTAAGCTTGACCCCCACATCGATAAACTGGATGTTCTCGGATGTAATCGTGGTTACGTCTGACTGGCTTTGACTTTGTGATACATACGCCTCACGGGAACCAACCATTACCTTTGCTTCCTGGCCGCTTATCGCAGTAATACGGGGCCGGGAAAGGATTTTGGTATCCCCGAAGGTCTCCAAAAGCTGCATAGTCGCGGTATATTTATTTTTAGAAAGCGTGCCTACGCTCATCATAAGGTTTGCCGCGGTCAATAACGGCGATGGGGTAAAAGACGGGGCAATAGGAAAAGTACCTTTAAAATCCAGGCCATTAAGTTTGCTAAATATCCCTTCCCAGCTTATGCCTCCTCTTTGATACTCCTTCTTAAGCGTGATCTGCACGATTTCGGCTTCAATAAACACCTG
>VGKM01000147.1 GCA_016867005.1 Candidatus Omnitrophota bacterium
AAACTCAATCCTCGCCTCTTAGATGGCTATCTGAACTTGGCGGATACTTACAGGATTAGAAGCGAATACGATATGGCGATAAGCTATTTTGAAAAAGCTGCTGAACTCAACCCCCAGAGGGCAGATACCTACTTTAACCTGGCAGAGGTCTATAATCAAAGAGGGGATAAAGAGCGGGCGTCTAAACAGGTGATAAAACTTAGAGAGTTAAATCGGCATGATTTAGCCAAGATACTGGAAGGGGCCGTTAAATAAAAATTACCGATGTTCAAGAAAGCACAAATAATTTTGATTAATTCCCTTCATTCTAAAAATTTTCTCGCCATTATTTTTATAATAATTACAGTCACGGCGTTATTTATGCCTGCGATGTCAGGGCGTATCGGTATTTTTCATGACGACCAGGCTATGGAGGAATTTTCGCGCTACTATTTTGTCGCGCTTAATCTAAAACAGGGCATTATCCCTTTATGGGATCCGCATACTTGGTGCGGGGCCATACCTTTCTATGCGCGCTACTATGCGGATACTTATTATATGCCGCTTTGGCCATTTTATTTTTTAGCGAATTTAAATAATCTTACTCAGGCATATTGGCTACTCATTCTTCTGCCTCTTTGGTTGCACTATATTCTTGCCGCAATCGGTATGTTTTTACTCCTGAGAAGATTATTAAAATGCGGATATGTTGCATCTTGTTTAGGGGCGATAAGTTATATCTACAGTCCAGCTTTTGTTTATTCTTATGTTTGGCAACAGGTTGTAAGTGTGCAAACATGGCTTCCCTGGTTGCTTATTGTATATGTATCTGCGGTGGAGCAATGGCGGTTGTGGAAGATAATCGTAGGTAGCGTTATTTTTGCATTTATATTAACCGCAGGAAACCCCGGGCTATGGCATCTTGTTATTTTTATTTGGAGTAGTGCGTTTGTATATTTGACAATCAGTTCTATATGCTCGGGAAAAACCAAGAGTATAATCAAGCCTCTGTTTATTGCCTTTCTCATTGTAATTATCGGAATTGGACTAAGCGGAGTTTATTTGTGCCCATCTCTTGAGGGAAGCCTTCATACAGAAGAGCATATAGAGCTAACACTTGCTTCGGCTCTCAAAGAAAAAGTAGGCAGCCTTCCGCCGATTTTCCTGGCAACGCTTTTTACTCCCAATTTATTCGGCAATATAACAGGCGCCAATATGAAACTACTTAATCCCACCTACAACTTTCTCTTTTGGGAAGCTAATCTGATGGGTGGTTTGGCCGTAACATTATTGGTAATGTTAGGCATGGTATCATTACTGGCTATTCCCAAGGATAGTCATAAGGAGCTTAGGAGTAGAAGACGCGGGTGGGTAATAGTATTTAGCACTGTTTACTTATTTGCTATTTTATGTGTTTTAGGAAGGCATACGCCGTTTTACCGGTATATAATTGGATCCTTACCGTTTATAAATCAGATTCTGCGGCCTATCCGTTATCGGCTACTCCAATGTTTTGCGGGAGCTATCTTAATTGCCGTGGGTTTTGAACACCTGGTTACTTCTACCTTGTTTGTAAAAACTAAGAACCATCTAAAGCGTTATGTTTGGTCCTATATTATTCTTTCGTCTTTTACGGTTATTATGGGTTTATCGTATCCCTTTGGCATTCGAGAAGAGATTTCTTTTGAATGGTCCGAAAGAAAAACGTCTTCCGTAGACGGCTATTTTTCTGCCGGCAGTTCAGTCGGCATGTTTTCTACCGCTCATTTAGTTAAAAAGATAGGGGTTTTTTTTGACGGGGAATCAAGGGGCGAGATACGATACAGCAATAATATAAAAGAAGGAGAGGGCACTTTTATCCGGGATTATTACGTACCCTGCAAAGGCTGGTATGAATTTGATGTTAATATCCCCCCAGATAAGTATGTCTGGATTTACCAAAAAAATAGCCTGGCCAGAATTGGATATAAAAGATTAGAGGAGCCCGATAACTCTTTTTGGTATGATAATTCTAATAAGCAATGGGATACTTACCCCTATTCCAATTCTGTCTGGTTTTATAGCGAGAAAAGAAAAGTACGCTCTCCGTTAATTACAAAGCTAAGCAAAAAAGATGCTCCGGTTGCCAGCGTAATTATTTCAATCTCTTATTGGCTATTAATTTCGCTGATGATTATTATTGGTTTATATCTTCTTTCTCCCAAGAGATTTGGCTATTTTTTGAGTGCGATAGCAATAGGAGAATTTTTCGTTTTCGGCATGCTTGCATTTTATGGAGGGCGATATACTTTTGATAAAATACAACCCAGCCATGTGCGGGCGTTAGGCCCTTCAAGCCACCCCATGTTGCAACGTATAGTTAAACCGTTAGTAATTGATCCCACATTTCGTATGGCTACAACACAGCCTTATCACGATAATTTTACGCGTCTTAAAGGTTATTTTGCTTTAATGGGGTATGAGATGCACCCTTTAGAAAAGCGCTTTAAGCGCGCCATCGAAACTGCGCATGGTTTTCCTTTTAATTATGATATTTATTCTAACCGTCCTTTTCCGGAATCTAAATACAGGCCATTTTTGAATCACTTTTCGGTAAGATACGTAATGGTAATGAGTAAAAATCAAAAAGAAATCTTTCCCCACAGCAAGCCCTCTCCATTGCCGGGAGAACCGGGGTACTATATTCACATTAATTCTGATGCGTTACCAAGGGCTTTTACTCTTGATAAATTGATGGCGGTCTCAGAAAAAGAACAACTTACGCAATTGGTTTCAGGTGATTTACGCCGGGCGGTATATCTGGATCCTGCCGAAGGAATCAAATTTAAAGAGACGGGTACTATAGAAGATAAAAATGTCCCATTACATTTTGAAACTCTCCAGAACGTTAATCACATTGAGAGATTAAGGCTGCGTAATCCAAACCAGATTGATATAGAAATTAAAGTAACGGTTCCGGCAATGTTAGTGTTGACTGAAGTTTGGTATCCGGGCTGGAAGGTTACAGTAAACGGCAAATCCAGAAAAGTTTACCGCGTTAATTATTGTCAACGCGGAGTATGGCTTGAAAAAGGAAGCCATAAAGTGCGGTTTTATTTTCAGCCCAAGGTATGGCAATGGGGGGCAGGC
>VGKM01000148.1 GCA_016867005.1 Candidatus Omnitrophota bacterium
CAGAATCGGAAAATTGATCCTGGCCTCAATAGGAAAACCGAGTACTTTAGCGATCAAACCGTCACTCTCAAAATTGTGATTGTCGAATTTTACAATGCCTTTGATGCCGGTCAGGTTCTTTATCATTTTTAATCCGGCAATATCAAGGCCTGCAATATCCGCATGGCCGGAATAGCTGGTTGACCTGTTTTTAAGATTGTGTTCTATTTTTGCTTTGATCTGGCTGTTGACAGTATAGGTGATTTTGCCTTTAGAAAAAACAAGATTGTTGCTTCCCAGGGTAAGGTTAGCGACGATTTCCCCATTATTTAGGGCCAGGGAACCTATCTCAATATTAAGATTGCCCTTTGCGGAAGCAATACCTAATAAACTTAGATAAGCCGCATATTCATCGGCAGATAGATTTGAAATTACCGCCCTGCCCGACAACTGCTGGTTTGGGATCCTGAATGTGCCGCTTAAATTGACTTTGGCCGGGCTTCTGCCTTCAATTTCAGCCTTAGCGCTGAATTTAATACTCGCGGGAAGCGAAAGATTGGCCACAAGGTCAAGATTCTGAATGGCCTTTTTAAACCGCGGGGCCACCGCATTATCCTGAAAAAACACAGTGCCTTTGCTGATTACTATTTTATAAATAGCGAATTTCAGGTTATTTTTCCCGGAAGATTTCTTGATTTTAAACAGGCCGAGGATATTTAAGGTATTGTCCTCTCTGCGTTCCAGGTAAACTACGGGAGATCTAAGGACGATTGAAGGAAAAATGATCTGTTTTGTAAAAAACGGCCAGAAAAGAAATGTGCAGTCGCCCTCTTTTAAGCTGAGGATCTGGCCCAAGTCATCGCTTATCTTAAGGTCTCTTATGACCAGCCCTTTAAAGATATTCAACCGGACAGATCCCAGAGAAACTTTTTTTTGAGTGCTCTCTTCCAGTGATTTTACGATTAATGATTTAATTGTATTCGGCAGGAAAACTTTATTAGCGTAATATACGCCTATCGCGGCAAGAAAAATAATTATTATAAAGAAAATAATGACTTTCTTCAGCATAATTAGGCCTATTCCACACCCGGTGTGGAATAGGTTAGATTATGAATCTGGGGTCTTTGGATAAGGGCTTGGCTCTGATTTCTTCAGCAATTTTACTGGAAAGGCCCGGCTTGCGCAACTTAAAATACATGTAATTCTTATACCCTTCAACACCGGGCTGGTCAAATGCATTTACATTTAAAAACTCCCCTTCATAGGCAGTGGCCATTTCAAAGAAAAATAATAACTCTCCCCAATTATAAGCGCAAAGCTGGGGCATAATAATGGCGCAATTGGGCCTTTTCTCCCTCACTAATGCCCATTCGCAAGCTTCCTGCGCCAGGTTAAGAAGCCGGCCGTAATACTTGCCGCTTAAAATATCGCCTTTGCCCGGGACTAATAAATCATCCCTGAATTTTTCAACCCGGATAAAAGTGACTGTTTTATCATTTTCCCCTTCAATATTATTCTGCTGTATTGAATGGAGGTCATTAGTGCCTCTGGCAGGAACAGGGGTCCTGCCGGTATTTACTATTCTCTTTAAATCTTGCAGCCAGTTTTCCGTTCCGTCCGGCTCAAGGATTATTTTTCTGGCATATTTCTTACCCAAACTCTCAGCCAGAAGCTGCGAATACCAGTCAGCTGTTGATTTAAGCGCCTCGCCAAAAGGCATCATTATAGCTACCGGCTTATGCTTTTTCTTATAAAGTAAAAACTGCAATACCGCATACATCAAAGCCGGATTTTTATGTAATACCGGAGATGCACACCTTTTTGCCATTTCCGCGGCACCGTACAAAACCTCCCCGAGCTTTACCCCGATTATAGCCAGGTGCAACAGGCCCATATTAAATTCAGAAAAACGCCCGCCTACGCCTTTTAATAAAGGTAGGCTCCTGAAACTCAGCTTATCTTTTGCCTGCTCTTTATCGACTTTCCGGCGCAGAGTGCCTGAACTGGGGTCGGTAATAGCAATGACCTGGCGGCCGTAAAACTTGCCTGCGCCTTTTTTAAGCCATGGCTCTACTACGGCAAACGCGGCCTTTGTTTCGGTTGTTTCACCTGATTTTGAAATTACGACTACGAAAGTTTTCTTAGGGTTGAGATTTTTCAGTAAAACATTTAATGTCAGAGGGTCAAGGTTATTGCCTTCAAAATAAATACGCGGGCAATTCTTTCTTGAAACAGGAAATTCATTATAGTAGGCAGGCACCAAAGCATCCTGGGCAGCTTTTAAACCCAGATACGACCCCCCGATACCCAAAAAAATGACGTTTTCAAATTTTGCGGCAATAGAATCTCCAAGTTTCTGGATATTCTTTACGGTTTGTTTATCCTGAAAAGGCAGATTAACCCATTCCAAAGAAAGATTGACCCTGTTCCGGTCGCTTGATACGATCTGCCTGATATGTTTATGGGCCCTATTTATATTATGCGCAAAAGCCGCCAATTCTTTGCCAGAAATACCGTGGGCGCTCCCAACGGCTTGGCTTAACATATTATTAAAATCAAATTTTAATTCTTTCATGCTCCGGCTCCTCAAGGTTAGTATTATAAAACAACTGGCGTAAAAAAGCAAATACGCAGGTTATAATTTACCTATATCTTCATTCCATAATGCAGGGTTATTCTTGATAAATTCGCGCATCAAATGCTTGCACTCCTCAAGGCCCAGGTCAGTAACGCTTACATCGTGCATCTCCATGAATTCTATGGCGCCCGGGAAAGTTTCTGACTCACCGGCGATAACCTGGGGTATGCCGAATTGCACCACAGCACCCGCGCATAAATAACAAGGCATGAGCGTCGAATAAAGCACGGTATCTTTATAACTTTTAATCCTTCCGGCATTCCTGAGGCAATCTATTTCAGCATGGATTATAGGGTCATTTTCCTGCACGCGCTTATTATGCCCGCGCCCGATAATCTCACCGCCTCTTACCAATACCGAACCTATCGGGATCCCGCCTTCACGCAAACCCTTTTTTGCCTCTTCGATTGCTGCCTGCATAAATTTATCCATG
>VGKM01000149.1 GCA_016867005.1 Candidatus Omnitrophota bacterium
GTTTGATATTCTGGTATTGCGTATAAGGCTGCCTATTGACAGTATTCCTCATAAAAGGAACTTGTTAACAAAATTGATTCAGTTTAAGAAAGCCATTAAGGAGCCGAATTCCGTTACTCATATGCCGGATTTCATAAGGGCATTTAAGCATCTTTTAAGGATTAAGGCGCGCGGCGTATATAACGTAGTAAATTCAGGAGCGCTTTATTATCCGGGCGTTCTGGAGATATATAAACAATATAAGCCGGCCTACACTTATAAGGCGCTTAGTTTTAAAGAACTTGGTATTACGCGGACAAATCTTATTTTGTCAAATAAGAAGCTGATTAAGAGTGGGTTTAAGATGCCGGATATAAATGAGGTGATTGAAGAATGCGTCGAAAAATACGTAAAGTATTGATCACTGGCGGCGCCGGTTTTATCGGCAGCGAATTCGTCCGGCAGATGTGTTTGACGAAGCAATCTCTAATAGTCGTAGATAAGCTTACTTATGCTGCTGATTTATGCCGGCTTCAGGAGGTAGAAGGCAAGTTTAAATTTTATAGAGCGGATATCTGTGATAAGAAGAGGATGAGCTCTATTGTAAAGAAGGAAAAACCGGATTGCATTGTCAATTTCGCAGCTGAATCTCACGTGGACAGGAGTATTATTGATAGCGACCCGTTTATTGAGACCAATATTAAGGGTACAAAGAACCTATTGGACCTGGTATTAAAGTTAGAAGTCCCTCTGATTATTCATATCAGCACCGATGAAGTTTACG
Organism: Candidatus Omnitrophota bacterium; assembly: GCA_016867005.1. Taxonomy (GTDB): domain Bacteria; phylum Omnitrophota; class Gorgyraeia; order Gygaellales; family Profunditerraquicolaceae; genus VGKM01. The sequence goes on from VGKM01000149.1 coordinate 764, forward strand.
GTGACATAAAAAAGGGGAGTTTTTCGGAAGATAGCCCATTAAAGCCAAACAGCCCTTATGCCGCTTCAAAGGCTGCAGCGGATTTATTGATTAAGTCATATATTCGTACGCATAAAATTCCCGCCATCATTGTAAGGCCTTCGAATAATTATGGGCCATGGCAGTATCCGGAGAAGCTGGTCCCTTTAGCTGCTTTAATGGCGATAAAAAACAAAAAAGTCCCTGTATATGCTAAGGGTAAGAATGTCAGGGAGTGGCTGTATGTTTCGGATTGCGCCAGGGCGGTAATAACGGTCATGCAAGACGGTAGAACCGGAGATATTTATAATATCGGAAGCTCGCAGGAGCGAAGGAATATTGATACGGTAAAATCGATCCTTAAAGCATTGCATAGGCCTGAGGGCCTTATTGAGTTTGTTAAAGACAGGCCCGGCCATGACTTCAGGTATGCTCTTGATTGCAGAAAATTAAAAAATGAGCTTGGCTGGCAGCCGGAAGTTAAATTTTCCGAAGGGCTTTCTTTGACCGTTTCCTGGCTTATTGATAACCAGGCCTGGCTAAATAAGCATTCACGCAAGAAATTATCCATAAGGTTCAAATAAGATGAAAAAAATCCTTGTTTGCGGGGCAGGAGGGGCGCCTGCGCTGAACTTTATCCGTTCGCTCAAAAAATCAAAAGATAAATTTTATTTTATAGGCATTACCTGCAATAAGTACGATCTATGCAAGGTAAAGGCGCTTGTCAGGGAAAGGTTTTTAGTCCCTCCGGCAAAAGATGAGGCCTGTTATATTCCGGTTTTAAAACAGATAATCAAAGAGGTAAAACCTGACTTTCTGCATGCCCAGAACGATGAAGAGATTTTTGTTGTCTCAAAACACAGGGATGCGCTGGGAGTAAAGACCTTTTTGCCATGCCACGATGTGATCACGACCTGCCAGGATAAATTTAAATCGGCAGAGGCCTGGAAAAATGCCGGCTTAAAAGTGCCAAAGACATTTTTTATTAAGAATGAATCCGACCTCAGGCAAGCTTTTGCTAAAATTCCAGGTAAGGCCTGGGTACGCGCCAGCAGCGGGGCATTCGGGAAATGGTCGCTGCCAACGGATAGTTTTGATTTTGCTAAGCTTTGGATCGATTATTACGGCGGATGGGGAAATTTTACTGTAGCCGAATATTTAAGCCCGGATAGCATTACCTGGCTTTCTATCTGGAAAGACGGCAGTTTAATTGTGGCTCAGGCAAGAAAGCGGCTCTACTGGGAATTTTCTAACCGCAGCGTTTCCGGAGTTACGGGGATCACAGGCACAGGCGTTACTGTAAGCGATAGAAAAATAGATGAGCTGGCGGTTAAGGCGATTATGGCCATTGACCCTCTGCCTAATGGGATTTACGGGGTGGATTTTACTTATGACAAAGAATATATTCCTAACCCTACGGAAATAAATATCGGACGGTTTTTTACCACGCACCAATTCTTTACTGATGCCGGGTTGAATATGCCTTATATATACGTTAAGGCCGCCTTTAACGAAAAGGCCCGGCTGCCAAAAAAGAAAATCAACCCTCTTAAGCCCGGCCTTGCCTGGGTAAGGGGAATGGACACAGAGCCCGTATTGACCACTCTTAAGGAAATCGATTCTTTTGAATCAGGGCTCCAAAAACGCTTAAAAAAAATCAATTAATGTCAACCTGTCCCACCCCGGAGGTGGGACAGGTAGGAAATCGCGAGATGGGGATATTAGAAGGAAAAATTGCATTAATCACAGGTGCCAGCAGGGGTATTGGAAAGTCGATAGCAGAAAGATTTATCTCTGAGGGCGCAAAGTGCATTGTCACTGCTAACCATAATTTAGGCCTGCTAAGAGATTTAGAAGGGTCAATAAATGTTAAGCTTGATCTTTCAAGCGGGCAAGACATAGACAGCCTGATGGGCCTGGCTTTAAAGGCATGCGGCAGGATCGATATTTTTGTAAACAATGCTGCATTATTTAAACAGACAGAATTTGAATCTATAAGCGAAGCCGAGCTTGATAATATATTTTCCATTGATTTTAAGGGGCCATTTTTGCTGCTTCAGAAAGTTTTCTGCCAGATGAAAAAACAAAACTACGGCAAGATCGTAAATATTGCCTCTAGCGCGGGTATTTTGGGTTCGGGGCGGGCTGTGCATTACGCTGCCTGTAAAGCCGCGGTACTCTCTCTTACAAAATCATTAGCAAAGCTCGGCGGGGCATATAAT